>JAVBPN010000129.1:0-11164 GCA_031549585.1 Bacteroidales bacterium | reverse complement strand
GTCAAAAAAAGAAGTACATGCGGAAATAGCTCAGTTGGTAGAGCATAACCTTGCCAAGGTTAGGGTCGCGAGTTCGAGTCTCGTTTTCCGCTCGCAATCCCGATGCAAACTCGGGATTTTTTATCAAAGCGCCTTGGTGGTGGAATTGGTAGACACGCGGGACTTAAAATCCCGTGGGCAGAAATGTCCGTGCGGGTTCAAGTCCCGCCCGAGGTACTAAAATCCCAATTTATTTGGAAACAATAAGTTGGGATTTTTTATTTTTCGTAAAAGTCGAAAACAAACATCATTGTAAATTGCGAAGCACAAGCAATGAAGCAATCCAGAAGATTGCTTCGCTATCGCTCGCAATGACGGATATTACAAACAATTACATAAAAAAATCATTCTGCTATTCACAAAAATGATCAATCTCCATGAAAAAACTATTCAGCTACACTGAAAAATAGTTTATCTACATAAAAAAATCATTCTGCTATTCACAAAAATGATCCAGCTACATGGAAAAATCGTTCCGCTACACATAAAAATGATCCAGCTACATGGAAAAATCATTCCGCTACACGAAAAAATTATTCAGCCACATGGAAAAACTATTCAGCTACATGGAACAATCACTCCGCTACACCGAACTATGCCCTTGCTCTACATAAAGACAATAGAATATCATTAAAACGTGAATATTATAGCACAATAACTCCTATTTTCCCATGAACTTTTCAAAGAATACATCTCTATATGTGTTCCCGATGGCAATTTCATAAGCTTTGACAAACACATCATTGTTATCGAACGAGTCGATTTGTTCCTTGTTCACGATATAAGAACGGTTGACCCGAAGAAAAGTATCTTGGGGCAACATATCATGAATAGCTTTGAGGTTCATGTGTGTAATGATCCGTTGATTTTCTGATTGAATGATTACATAGTCTTTCAAGCCTTCCACAAACAAAATATCTTTCAGGTTGACTTTGAAAAACCGGCGGTCGGATTTCACAAAAATGAAGTCAACCGCCACTTGTTCCACTGCTTTTTTATCTTCGGAGAGTAGTAGCGTATGATATGAAATGGCTTTCTCCACTGCTTTTTTAAAACGTTCGGCTTTAATCGGTTTCACAAGATAGTCGACAGAATCTACTTCGTAGCTGTCCAACGCAAACTCGGCAAACGCTGTGGTAAAGATCACCAAAGTTGTTTTGGGAATATCCCGGGCGAACTCTATCCCATTGATCCCGGGCATTTGGATGTCCAAAAATATCAGATCGACTTTATTGTTTTTCATGAAAATAGTCGCTGCTTCAGCGCTATTGAAACAATCCAACAATTCGAGTTCCGGGATTTGTTCGATCAGATTTTGCATTCCTTTACGGGCAATGGGTTCGTCATCAACAATGATACACTTCATAGATTTAATTGTAATTTAACGGTATAGGATGTTTCTTCATCCACTAACTCTAATGAATAACTTTTTCCAAACAATAGGTCAAGCCGTCGTTTGATGTTGACCAAACCCAAGCCTCCGCTCTCTTGCCTCACCGGATTAGCAGGTTTTGAATTCCTGCAATGAAACAACAATACGTTGTTTTGTATGCTGAAGTGGATATGAATATATGATGCTGTTTCGCTCGAACTATGTTTCACCGCATTTTCGACGAAAGGGATGAACAGCAATGGCGGCAATTGCACATCGTTCATGTTGCCTTCTTCCGATAAAGTATATTCAAAATGGTCGCGGCGCGTTTTTTCCAATTCAAGGAAATCGCGTAAAAAAGCGATATCCGCACTTAAATATACCTGATCTTTTGTGCTGTCGTTGATTTGGTAATGCAGCAGGTCATTGAGTTTGACCAATATCTTCGATGCAATATCAGCATCTTCATTCACCATGATATTGGCATTGTTCAGCATATTGAACAGGAAATGCGGATTGATTTGACTTTTCAAATAGGCCAATTCCGACTGCAACGTGGCTGATTCCAATTCGCCGATACGCATATTTTGCTCCATCCTGTGTTTCAAAAGCAATAATACTGAAGTGCCGGCAATAAAAAGGCCGAGACTGAGAAAAGACGATGCGATTCCCATCAGCGCCTCAGGCACGCTCTGCTCTTCCGGAGTTCTTGCGTCGGGCGATGAGATACTTTGGAGC
Organism: Bacteroidales bacterium; assembly: GCA_031549585.1. GTDB lineage: Bacteria > Bacteroidota > Bacteroidia > Bacteroidales > UBA4181 > JAIRLS01. The sequence continues at coordinate 9,015 of JAVBPN010000129.1, read as the reverse complement.
AAACCGATAAATAAGAAAATGAATAACCCCAAGCCGATGATAGACAAAATATACGCAAGAATCTTGTCTTTCAACAAGAAACGGGGAGTCAACAGATACATGTTGACATAAACAACCGCATTCAATAGCAAAAAGTAAAGAATCCACGCGGTGAAGCGTTCGGGAAGAATTTCATCCGGATTATCCCAAAAAACATTAATGCTTATAAGAAGGATAAACAGTTGCAACAGGATATGCCTGTATATCCGGTATCGGGGGGATATCAGAAATTCAGGAATTTTATGATCGATCTTACCTGCCATGATTCTGTAGCATTAAACGGAGTTCGACAGCATTATTGGTCATCGACAACGTATAATCGTTGTTGTACAGCAATTGAAGCCGTTGTTCGACGGTTGAAAATTCTGAGGCAGGCAACAAGACATTATTCGCCCGGCATTCAAAGTGAATGCATTTATCTTCCGTGTTCAGAGAGATGTGCAATGGATCATTTGTGCCTTGTTGACGCATCTGCCTCAGTATATTTTGTACAAGAGGGATCAGCAGGAGCGGCGGAATGAATAGATTGTTGATTTGCCCGCTTGCAGATACGGTATATTCAAAATCATCGGCAAGCAACTGTTCTAATTTTAAATAACGGGTAATAAATTGAATATCCGAACTTAACAAGACCTCTTGCCGGTTACAGTCATATAATTCATACCTCAATAATTCACTCAATTTGAATAACATTTCCGATGCTTTGGGCGCATTGGTTTTTGCCAATACGGATGTTTGCCGGAGGATGTCAAATAAGAATTGAGGATTAATCCGTTCTTTCATCCTGTCCACTTCCGATTGGAGGCGTTCGTTTTCCAAACGATCTATCCGTATCCGGTCATCCAACCAAAGCCTTAACGGGATCGCTAATGAAATACCGCTGATACAGATCATGTTTAGGGCGAAATAAGAAATATTATCCAGCAAAACGATGTAATTGTATGTGTGCGGAATATCAAGAGCCGTAAAGGCCATTCGCTCGATCACCAATTTTGACAATAATAACAGAATCATCAAAAAAGACAGTATGATGAAATATAGTGAATACTTTCTTTGAAGCATGAAATAAGGGATCAACACATATATGTTGAGATAAGCCACTACGATGTATGAAACCCAAAGCCCTGTCTCCAACAAGTATATGTAGTTGCCCAACTTATCGATATATTGCTGGAATCCCCAGGATGTTTGATTAAAGGCGATAACGGCTAATGCCAATAATAACAAAGCATGCCTCGCAATTCTGAACCGGGGGCTAACCAGCAAATCGTACGATAACAAATGCTTTGTCATTATTGATCGATATTGGTTTGTATTTTCAAATATACAATTTTATGATTATCCGATATGATGCTTAAACATAATATTATCCGAAAAATATGTCTGCCCGTACAAGATTTATGTGCAATTTCTTGCATCCAATCACCCTGACAGCGGTGAACCGGATCAAATCAGCCCCTGTCAGGGTCTATCAACCGCTGACAGGGCTTGCCTGCCGACTTGACGGTCTCAGCGCAACGTTAGGTATTATTTCCGATAATCATTTATAATTTTATACCACAAAGATTTAAAATTCTATTTTGTAACTAAGGTTGAACAACGAAGTAGAATTCCTGTTCGGCTCGACCACGCTGGTGTGCAAATTATATTCATGTCCGTAATACTCCTTGTATTGAGTGGCATTAATGCCTTTGATGGCGAATTCATGGGCAACCTTTTTACGGTTCATCCGGTAACTGATGGTATAATTGCCGATGAACATAGGCGAAAACTGTTTCGAATAAGCCCGTGTTTCATCATACTGCACTTTTCTGTCGGGATGGGCCAATGTCGCTTGTTCGTCAACAGGCGAATAACGGTCGCCACCCTGAACGGTCATTCTTAGATTGATACCCAGTACATTCTGATTATTACGCCCAAGCATCCATTCCTTTCCAATCAATCCATTCACAATAAAATTCCGGTTGAACTTTGTATCGTGCCAGACACCGTCGCCTCCGCAATATCTGGAATCAAATACAGACGCCGTAATCATGTAGTACAAACCTTTGGTAAGGTACTTTTCAAATGTAAAGTCGATACCCATATTTTGTCCTTTTCCGGTATTGACCAACGGATCTTCCACATAAAAAATACTGCGATTAAGGATAGAATAAGAGCTATCGGCTACTACGGGAACATCATACAGATATTGGAAATAAGGCTCAATCCGTATATTCATATCGTCTGATATCCGGAAGTTGTAAGACAACATCCAATGATGCGCTTTCACGAAGTCGAGGTTTTTATTAACCAATTGGCCACTGTTATCTTTGGCTTGGACAAAATACACATCCATCTTTTCCATGCGGCTATGCAAACCGTAGGCAAAAGCAAAAGAGCTTTTCCCCGACACTTGCCATTTGACGCTGGCCCGCGGCTCAACAGTCCAATTGTTATTGAGCGTTAACCATTGTCCGTTGATTCCGAGCGTTAGGGAAACATCGTCGCTCAAATCAACATAAGAGCTTGTATAAGCAGCAATCAGGTTGCTATTTCCATTTCCTGCCGATATGGTTTGCAAGGGTTGCGCATCAAACGGAGCCACTTTCAAATCCATGTCATATGACATATTGGTAACGGTGAATCCTGTTCTATTGGTATGCTTTGCGCTATATTTACGGTTATAGTAAGATGTGAACACCAAATTGGTATAGCGGTTATAAAGCTCAAGATACGGGCTTACATCCATATTGTTGTCAAAAATATCTTCCCAAGCGTCATTTTTGGCAAACGTAGCTGCAACGGTCGTTTTCAGGTAAGCATTGTCTTTGAAAACATAACGATGTCCAATCCCTCCGGCAGCCGAAGTTTGCTTAGCCGTTGACGCTTTCCCGTCATCTTTGTAATTCCATTTTTCGGGATCATACTCCAAATCAGGTTCGGCTTTATCGATCAATCCTGTTCCCCAGATGGAAAATACCCCGGCTTTTGTCGGAAAATTGAACTTGAAATTCAAATCCTGATAATCCAGCGCTCCGCCAGACGAAGCCATCTCTAATTTACTCATCAAACCTGTGGTCGAATAACGGTAATTAAAAATATAGGATGCGTCATGCGATTTACTGAGCGGCCCTTCGGATGCAAAATCAATCCCCAGCACGCCAGCCTGAAAGGTATGCTCAAAATTCCGGCTATTGCCGTTGCGTAATTTCATGTCGAATACGCCCGACGCAGCATTGCTGTATTCGGCAGGGAAAGCGCCGGTGAAAAAATCGGAGTTGCCCAACACATTCCCGCTAAGCGATGACAACACGCCGCCACCCAAGCTGGAAATATCGGCAAAATGGTTCGGATTAGGAATCTCAATATCTTCCAAACGCCATTGGAGCAAACTCGGTGCATTGCCGTGAATCGAAATACCATTGGTTGATACGCTCGGAGAAACGCCTGCAAACGAACTAACCAAACGTGCAGGATCATCCAAACCGCCTGCATAGCGGCTCGATTCTTCCACACTAAGCATGTGAGCGCCCAATAAAGCCATCTTATTTAGTGATTCTGCTTTATTAACTTTCGGGGTAATTACTATTTCGGTTATTCCCAAAACGCTTTCTTTCAACGATATTTCCAAATACACTTCCTTTGCTGAGGTCACCAATATTTCATGAATGATGTTGGTTTCGTATCCCACAAAACTTGCCTGAAGCGTATGCCTGCCCAATGGAACGCCGGGTAAAGTGAATTGTCCATCCTCGTTGGTAATAGTCCCTTTAGTAGGTATATCCTGCAACACAATTGTCACATAAGATAAAGGAGCGCCCGAAGCGTCATCAGTCACTACTCCGCGTATTGCCTGGGTCAGCGGAGAATCTGAAGGCTGGGCAAGTGTATTGAAAGACATTAAAAGTAAAAGAAAACATCCGGTTATTTTTTGAAACAATATCTCTGCTTTGTTCATGGGTTTAAAATTTAAATGATCCACGACAAAAGTAACCGGCCTCGCGACCGTGTTTCGGATTTTTAGACCGAAGCAACAGATTTGTAGACGAAGTATTATCTCTTTGTAGACAAAGATAATTTATTGCATGTTGCCATCAGGGGTAGCAAAAGCCTCAAATATGAAAAAAGTATACCGGTACTTTTTAGCAAATAACCAGAATCGGGATAAGCTATTTTACAACCGACATCTATAATCTACAAGTAAATACCAGTAGTGCATTTGGAGAAGAATCTCTAAATTGAAATGTGGCTAAAGCCTTAATGGCATTTTATTTATCATCCGTTGGATAAATCCAACGGCAATGAATTTGATGAGTTTCATTGCCGTCCAGCTTTAGCTGACGGTTGCAAAATTTAACTCACTATAAGGGCTTTAGCCAAAACAATGAATGAAACTCATTTTCTAAATGCACTACCGGTTTATACATTATTTGATCATAGCATCACTAATCTCGCGTAATGTTATTTTCCCTTCGTAAATAGCTTTTCCTGTGATGACTGCTGGAATTCCAGCTTGTTGCAATGCAAGAATATCATTCATACACGACACACCACCACTTGCAATCAAATATAAATTAGGAATTTGAGATAACATTTTTTTGTAAAGTTCGATCGCTGGACCTTGCATCATTCCATCCCGGGCTATATCCGTGCAAATTACCTTCCGAACACCCTTGTCATAATATTCGGTTATAAATGGCATTAATTCTTGGGAAACAGTTTCCGTCCACCCGCTAACCGCAATTTTTCCGTTTTTTACATCCGCACCCAATATGATTTTTTCCGAACCGTAATCCGATAACCATTTGATGAATGTTTCCGGGCTTTTCACGGCAATGCTCCCGCCCGTAATCATGGTTGCGCCATTTTCAAAGGCAATACGCAAATCTTCATCGCTTTTTAAGCCGCCGCCAAAATCAATCACCAAAGATGTGTGGTTTGTAATCTGCTGTAAAACCTTATGATTAACGATATGTTGCGCTTTGGCTCCGTCAAGATCGACCAAATGCAAGCGCTTGATGCCTGCACCTTCAAACCTTTTGGCAACTTCCAACGGATTTTCATTATATACTTTTTTTTGCGCATAATCGCCCTGCGTCAAACGAACACATTTTCCATCAATCAGGTCTATCGCCGGAATAATATCAATCATAAAAAATGGAGCATTGAAAATTAAAAATGGATAATCTTTTGCAAAAGTAATCAAATACGGAAACAACGCCGACTTCATAAAATTGTATATGTAAAATCTGTTCCATATGTTGCGGTCAGCATTTCTCTTTAATGGATTTAAGAATTACAGCAATACTTCAATTTGATTACTTTTTCGTAATTTTGCAGGCAAAATATAGAACTATGTTGGCAAAACGAATTATCCCGTGTTTGGATATTAAAGACGGAAAGACAGTTAAAGGTGTTCATTTTGTAGGTTTCCGCGATGCAGGCGATCCTGTTGAATTAGGTGCGGAATATAGCCGGCAAGGCGCTGATGAGTTGGTTTTTTTAGATATCACGGCTTCTCACGAAGGACGCAAAACGTTTGTCGACTTAGTCAAGAAAGTAGCTGAAAACATCAATATCCCTTTTACTGTGGGAGGCGGGATCAACGAGTTAAAAGACGTGGACAAATTATTGGCAGCAGGAGCTGACAAAATATCGATCAACTCAAGTGCACTGCGCCAACCTGAATTAATCGGGCAAATCGCATCGCATTATGGAAGCCAAGTAATTGTTGTAGCCATCGACGCCAATCTGGAAAACGGCAAATGGGGTTGTTACCTCAATGGAGGGCGCATTGCTACCGATAAAGAATTATTCGGTTGGGCAAAAGAAGCTCAGGAACGCGGAGCAGGCGAAATCTTGTTTACCAGCATGACACATGACGGCGTGAAAGAAGGCTATCCGAACGAAGCATTAGCAAAACTTTCCGACACGCTAACAATTCCGGTAATCGCTTCAGGCGGAGCTGGAAAAATGGAGCACTTTAAAGATGCCTTTACGCTCGGAAAAGCAGACGCTGCTTTGGCTGCCAGCGTATTTCATTTTGGAGAAATAAAAATTCCTGAGTTGAAAAAATATTTGGCCAGCGAAGGAATTAACGTAAGAATTTGAGGCCTTCCTCATAGAATAATAATTTCATTGATCAACCATACCATGAATTTAGATTTTGGCAAATCCGGCGGCTTGATTCCCGCTGTAATACAGGACGCAACAACAGGTAAAGTACTGATGTTGGGTTTCATGAATGAGGAGGCTTACCAAAAAACAGTAACAGACAAGTTGGTTACATTTTATAGCCGCACCCGGAACCGACTGTGGACAAAAGGAGAAGAAAGCGGCAATTGCTTGGACGTAGTAGATATTCTTGTCGATTGCGACAACGATACTCTGTTGATCAAAGCCAATCCCAGAGGGCCTGTTTGCCATACCGGCACCGACACTTGTTTTGGCGAAAATAACGGTTTGGAGGGAGTCCAATTTCTGGATTACTTGCAAAAATTTATTACCCAACGCCACAAAGAAATGCCGGAAGGGTCATATACGACCAAGCTTTTCAATGCAGGTATTAATAAAATAGCACAAAAAGTTGGAGAAGAAGCTGTAGAGTTGGTGATCGAAGCCAAAGACCAAAACGATGACTTATTTTTGAACGAAGCAGCCGATTTAATGTATCATCTCATCGTATTGCTTACTTCACGGGGATATAGCCTTACAGATGTTGCCAACGTGTTAAATAGCCGGCACAAATAATTATCCTCAAAACGTTAAATCAATCACTTCTACTTCCGGATGTGCTGCCCGGTCAAAAATAAAAAGGTTATCGGGAAGTACTTGGGAAACATTGTATTTACTAAATGAAAGAGCATATCGAGTGCCGTTTTTCAGAAAAGCTTTTAATGATACAATTTGGGCAGTATTCTTTTCAACGCACAACCTGATACGTGAATATTGGCTTGTTTTGAGTTGAACCGGATATAAGTCTATTTCGTATACTTTTCGATTATCCTGCGTCGTTTCTTTTACCAAGTTGCTTTTGAAACTTTTGGACGAAATATTTAATATGGATTGAGGATTCATGAGTTGTAAATCGCCATCTTCCTCATTAGGATCAGGAACGGTCACATTCACCTCCTTTACTTCAGGCATATACTGATATATCCTTGTTCCATCGAAATATATTTCCTGCTCCGGTATTTCCAATTTATATTTATTGCCTTTCACCCAAAGTTTCCCTTGATGCTCAGATTCCGATTTATCCTGCAAATCTGATACGATTACTTTAAAATCAATGGCAACACTTTGGTACATTTTAAATTTAGACGCCACATCAGCCAATATTTTCTCCGCTTGCGGATCATTTTGTCCATATGCAACTTTACTGCAAAATAATACAGCAAAAACACTGATTATCCTTATCCCATTCCATAAACGCTGACGACCAATGCCCATAATTATAACATAAAAGTGTGTGGTTATATCACTATATGACAAAAACTGTTCCGTTTCAAAACAGCTGTACAAAAAATTAAAAACCATTTACCACAAAGAACACAAAGGTCACAAGATTTTGAAAACCGATTTCTCCATCTATGCGACCTTTGTGAACTTAGTGGTTAAACTTATTAAATCCTTACATTCTTCTTTAAACGGATATCTGACGATGATGTACCCACCATCAATTCAATTTCTCCATTTTCCAAAACCCAATCGTATTTTTCTTCATTCCAATAACTTAATTTTTTGATGGGAATTGACAAATTAATCGTTTTGGTTTCTCCAGCTTTCAGACTGACACGTTGAAAAGCTTTTAATTCCTTAGCCGGCCATTCAACTGTTGCGCCTATACGATGCACGTATAATTGCACAACTTCTTCTGCATCTTTCTGTCCTGAATTCGTCAATTCAAAGCTGACTTGAATGGTTTCATTCTTTCCATAACGTTCTTTATCTGTCTGTATGCCCTTGTAATCAAATTCAGTGTAAGAAAGCCCGTGTCCAAAAGGATACATCGGAGCGATATTTTTGGTATCAAACCAACGGTAACCCACCAATGATTCTTCCGAATAAATAGCCACATTTCTACTTGGCGTAATTTTTTCTGTTTTCTTCTCGCCATTATTTTGTACCAAATCGACAAAAATGTCTTTTTCTACCGGATCATCGGTTTGCGGATAATTCTTGAGCGCATAAGCCGGCGAATCTTCCAATTTAACAGGGAACGTAAAAGGCAATTTCCCTGACGGCGAGATATTTCCAACAAGCACATCAGCCAGCGCATTTCCACCTTCGCTTCCGTTAAGCCATGACACTACAATAGACGGCGAAAATTGTTGCACCACATTCAAATCTACCGGAGCGCCAGCCACAATGACAGTAACAATATTAGGATTTGCAGCAGCCAATGCTGTAATCAATTCATCCTGTCCTGATGGAAGTGTTATTTCTTTGCGGTCGCTTCCTTCGGTTTCCACTTCGCGGTTGTTACCTCCGATGAAAAGAACTAGATCCGCTTCTTTTGCCACCTTCACAGCTTCTTGCAATAGTTTAGGATCGGCCGAGGTATAGGGAGATATCGTCCTTGATTCACGTTCTTTTTTGGTGAACCCTTGATATCCTTGCACAAAAATAATTTCTGCTTTATTTCCGATCTTAGCTTGTAATCCTTCCAAAGGTGTCACTTCATGTAACGCCTTCACCCCCGCTCCTACTCCGCCATTGGCTTGTTTACGTATTGCGTTATCTCCGATCACGGCTATCTTTTTGTATTTGCTGAAATCAATCGGAAGTAACCCACTGTTATTTTTCAATAAAACAATCGATTTGGCAGCAATATCATAAGCAATACGCGCTTGTTCCGGTTGGGCTGTCATCACTTTGTTGGCCTCATCAGCAGGTATGGGCTGAATGGCAAACCTTACCCGGAGAATATTTTTCACTTTACTGTCAATAACAGACATAGGAACAACTCCTGCCTGAACAGAATCCAAAAGAGCT
>JAVBPN010000202.1:0-2505 GCA_031549585.1 Bacteroidales bacterium | reverse complement strand
CTATCAATAACGGAATGATGCCGAATACTCCGAATGAGCAATCAATCATGCGCCAATAGAATGGTATCTCGCGAATAGCGCCACAAATCAAAGCGAGAGGAATAATTGCAATGCAGGAAATCATGCCGAAATATATAACCCAAATGTTGCGTACAGGTTTGAGATATGGGCCAATAAATGCTACAGCAATGACGATATGCGAAAAAGCTAGCCAATCTGTACCATATGCGAGGAATGGATAATGGGTATTTGTTTCTGAGATTCCTTGATAAACGAATGCAATCCAATATTTCAATCCGGAAAGGAGATCCGGAGACTGTCCTTCAATGCCTAGTATGCGGCACAATAGGTTCAATTCGCTTTCAACAGGGAAAGCGGTTATACCCCAGAATAACAATGCGAATATGTAGAAAATAATCCACCCGCGTATGATCTTAAGAAGCCTTTCTTTTTGCATATAAATATTATTGGCGATTTTAAAAGCTGCAAAGTTAGTTACAATATTGTTTTGGGTTGGGCACTTTCTTGTATAAATTTTTGATGTAATAAATGCAGAAGAGGCTGTTCGAAAAGTTTGTTCCCGAGCGGAATTACAAATTCCGCTCAACGTTATTTGCCTGTAATATAGGTATTTTTGTTCGGCTGAATTTGTAATTCAGCCGTGATTCTTCGAAAGTTTATTCAATTAACTGTTTGATCCGGTTAATCTGTTCCTGCTTATTTACTTCACGTAATTTGCGTGCTGTTTGTGTAAAATATTGATGTCCTCCAATGAATTTAATTTGTAGCTTATTCCATTCATTGATGTTGGTCATTTTGTTTTGGGCTTTCAGTTCTTCATAAAGGGAATTGGATACCGGGATAAAGTCAGAACGCCCCAAATAATCGAGATCGGAGTCGCAAATAATCGATTCGAGCAAGTCACCTGGTTTGGGCGGCAATTTGGTTGCCATGATAATCCTGCTTATTTCATCAATTTCGTCAGGTGTGTATCCATAGCGGGGAAGTATTTCCCGTGCAATATCAACACTTCTATCTTCATGGTCGGCATATGAAATGGTGTGGCCGGTGTCATGGAAAAGGGCTGCGGTTTTCAATAACAACAATTCATGATCGTTCAAGCCTTCCGTCCATCCGATTAATTCGCATTCGGTAACAACATCCACCGTATGCTTGACATTATGATAGAACAGGAATTTAGGCAATTCTTTTTCTAACTTATCCAGAATCAATTCCTGTAAATCGGGGAATTGGATCAGCATAAATTGTGTTCTAAATGCGTCATTCGGCAAATACTTTTCGCTTCCGGTATATTCCGGTTTGATGCCCGGGACTAAAAATAAGTCGATTTTGTTTTGATATTTTACCGGTAAGGAGCTGATATAAACGCATTCAAACAATTCCTTGATTAATTCATAAGTGGTTGCAGAAACGAGTATCTTGTTCTTCAATCCCGTCGATACGATCCGGCTGGCCACATTAACCGTATCTCCTTTGATATCATATTTTGATTGTTTCTTTCCGGAAACCATTGCTGTAATAGCGCCTGTATGCAAAGCCAATTGTATACTCCAATTGTCATTACTCGAACTCTCAACGATATTAAGGATTTCCAAAGCTGCCAATGTCACAGCAATCGGGTTGGTCATGTTTTTCTGAGGAACACCTCCAACGTAGATCAAGTCATCGCCAATGCTGGGAGTTTTGATCAGTTTGTGCCTTTTGATGATTTCATTGATCTGAAAGGTGATTTCATCCAATTTGTCTATGGACAACATGGATGCACTGGGTTCAATAGATGAAAATCCTTGTATTTTTACGTAGAGTACAGTGGCAAGATCAAAGCGGGTTTGTGTGTATTCCCGTTGAGCAGGTTCATCTAAATGCTGTGTTTTTTTCCATTCTTTGTGTTGTTCCAATTCATAAGACATGCGATCACATCGATCAACAAGTTCTTTCTGCTTTTCCTTCAACTCTTTGTTTTCGGAAACCAGCGCTGCAATCCGCTTAAGTAATTGTTGTTTTGAATTAGAAGGCATTTTAAGTACATAGATATTGAATGTTCAAATATAGATGTTTTACTGCAATTGCAAAAGAAATCAATTACGTAGAACGGTGATTTTTTTGAACACACAGACTTTTTGTTGTTCTCCGGTTGTTTTTGACGTGCCAATAATTCCCAAAGTGACTTGATAAATACCGGGTTCAGAGAAAGTATGTTGCACGGATTCTCCTTCTGCACGAGTTCCATCTCCAAATATCCAATAAAATTTTTCGGCATTGAAATTTGGAAGATTGGTTTTGGTGGCATCAAAAGAATATTGGGCGCCTGCAACCATCGTAGTGTTTGCTGTAATATATGCTTGTTCGATATCTTTTACTTCCAATAACATAGATGCTTCGTTCTTGAAATATTCTCCCGTTAAAGAGTCGATTAAATTTAAATTTAAGAGATAAATTAATGGTACCGCATATTAAATCACGGCGAATTTTAACCCAAATATT
>JAVBPN010000360.1:0-7129 GCA_031549585.1 Bacteroidales bacterium | reverse complement strand
TTTATGCTTTTTTATTTTCGTTCAAAATCAACAGCAATGGTGATGATGATGGTTTGTTGGAACGGGAGATAACTTTTAGCGTAGCGTAAAGAAAGTTATCCTCGTTTCAATAAACGCAATTACAAACATAGGGACTCGCGGCTTCCGCCTCTACAAACGGCAGGGAAGCCATGAGCGGGAAATAACCGAAGTTGCACGGGCAATAACTTTGGACACATTAGCTTTGTCTGCTTATACCTTTTTTTCGTTTCTTCTTTTTCTTGGGCTTTTGCTGTTGCTGCTCGTCGGGTAGAGCGGCATCCGTAGGCGACGGAAGAATAGAGAACAAGGATGATAAACCATTCCCGTCATCTGGATGACTTATTGACGTACTGATTTGCTGTCGTATTGTTGTATCAATCGTATTTTTCTTTTCACCAGCAATATTTTGTTCAGGGTCATTCAGTTCCCGTTCCTGCATTTTCAATTTGTCCGTTATGCTACCATTTTTCATGGTATTGCAGTACTCGAAAGTTTCGGATAGCTGCCGATTGTAGCCGAATAGCCTGTCAAAACCTTTTTCTACATTCTCGAATAAAGTTGTTCGGTCGAAACCGCCTTTGATTGCGCCATTCTTAGTGTTGCGGTGGTTGGTAAGCGGACTTATTTTTACTTTATTCGATTGGTCTTTACGGCTTACAATAAAATGGCAATGCATGAAAGAAGCTTATTCCGACCGTTAACGGTCGAAATGAATTTTGCCGTAAAAATTGATGTCTTCAGCCGACAGCCCCTTGTTGAAGTTCTTGGCGTATTCGGGAATGAACACTTCGCGGATATAGCGTTTCATCGCTTCGGCTTGTTCTTGTTCAGTAGTGCCCATCATTCGTAGTTCCTTTTTCGATGGGCTAACATGGACGGCATAAAACTTGGCATCAGTTTTCATCAATTGCCCGATATTCGTGTCGATATCCTTTATTACGTCAGCTTTGTACAGGTTGTTATCTGTCAGGTTGAAAAAGCCTTCGGTATAAATTCCCTTTTGCATCCGTTCCATATCTTCATGTTCCAGATAGTTAACTAACTGCCGACTACTGCCCGCATTATTATATGTGCCGTTGGACGGTGGCGGAAAATCTATGTTCATGGCTATTCTTCATTAATAAGGTTATAGATTTCCACTTTCAGGTTCTCTTTTCGTTTTCCGTCCATCATACCACAAGCTGCGAGTTCGGCATAAAGGCTAATCAACTTCAAAAGTTTTTCGCTATCTTTTTTCTGTACTTGGCGTAATGCCCCGATTTCGTCACCTTGCTTGTTTATCACGTCGGCATGCTGCTTGAGTATGTCGCTAATTTTTTGCATCACGGCATTATATTTCTCTTGGGTTTTCTCTAACTGCGAAAGGACAAGTGTTTTCAAATCCGTCACTATTCCATCGAAGCGGGTAGCTATGGAATTGGTTGCCCGAATCATCGGATTCAATTCCTTTTCCTCGAAGTGGCGGACAAACCGTATCAAATCATCCTGCCGCTTGTTGATTTTCGCCAATTCAGTTTTGACCGACTCGGGCGGTTCCGATGGATTGATACATGCCTTTTCTAAATACTCAAAAGCAAGCTTTACAATCTCGCCTTTTTTCAGGTTATAACGTTTGCAAAGTTTATCTATCTGACGATTGGTCGCATGGTCAATTCCAATCGTGGTTAAAGCTGTTTTGTTCTTATTCTGTTCCATATTATAACTTTTTTATAAGAATTCATTTTATTAATCGATTAATCAATAGGCTTTTATGAATTTCGTTCATAAGAGCCTTTATAAAACTTACTTTCAATATCTTGCTGATTAACAGCAAGTAGTCCCGAAGGGCAAGAGGTAAGAACAGGACTTGTCCAGTTCCCTCTTGCTACATTTCTGCGCGAAAAGGTTTTGTCGTTCGTGCCGTTCATAGTTCCACCAAATCGAGGGTTTCAATCAGTATTTTAAGAGCAGGATTCTTCTTAATCATTGCGTTCAACAGAGTTTCCTGCGGCTTACTTTGAATTAAAAAATCGGCAATATCATAGCCCGATGTCCGTTGTTCGTCGGTGGCATTCTCTTCCAAGTATGCTGAAACTTCTATCTGAATGCCTTTGAATTTCAAAAACGAAGCTCGCGTATTCCAATCTTCAAAAGCGTTAATATCGGGAAACAAAACCACTTTACGCCCTTGCAAAACCTGATAGTTCACCGTCAGACAATTTCCTTTGCCGCCTGTTGCAAGCCAAATGTATTCGGGGACATAGCGACTTGCTATCATTGCCGTTTTTTCGCTTTCTACAATGGCTACAGGCTTTGTTTCGCCTCGCAAAAGATGTTCACCGAAAAAGCATTGTTTCAGATTAAAGTTCTTATACTTCAAAATTGCATGTACCCAAGTAATATGATTATGCGGTTCTTTTACACGCTTTCCCGTGTCGGGATTGTAAAGCATAATCTTTCCTGTTCGCGTATTTTCGTCGATGTCCGTTTGCCAAAATACCGTTGCGCCGTTCCAAAAAGCGGCAGTTCCCACTTTGTAAGTATGCATCAGTTCTTGCATGGTTACCGCATCAAACAAGCGACTTAGGAACAACGATAGATTATTATTATCATACTTCTGTAAACTTTTCGATACGATTGCCACATCAATGAACGATGTCGCTTTAGGTGGTACCACTATCGGCTTTTCGAATATTATTTTTTCTTTCACAGCATCGGGATGGTCTTGAAAATATTGCTTCGGCGTATAGTGATAGCCACAATTATCTTCGCGATTGCATCGCCCGACATAATTGGGAAATGTTATTTCGCCCTGCACATCGATATAGCGTACGAAGCAACGCTTTCGCTCGCATTGCGGACACGTGTGGCGCGTATTCACGCCTTTGTAGGGTTGCAATATAAATCGGTAATTATTCATTTTCTAAATTATCCGCACTTTGTACACTTTGAGAAATAAGTTGCTGATATAGTTAGCGATAACAAATCACTAAAGTGCGCTTGCCACGCTTTTTTGCCAGCCTTTACTATTCAAAAAGTATATTTTGTGCAGTTCGTTTGCATTTTGATGAATGTATAAATCGTGAAATATTAAGGGATACAGATGCAAAGTGTGAGAAATGCGAAAAGTGCATTCGTCAACTTTGAATTTTCTTCCGGTATTTCCCATGTTTGTAGTTGTCGAACAAGCTACCCTTATGGTCACGCAAAAAACGTTTGAATGCATCGGGCGACATGTCGAACTTTGCGGCAATTTCAATCCCTTGCCCCGTTTCGAAATCAAGTGGCAGGGCTTTGAACAGTTTCAAATTGTTGCTCGGCAAGCCTTCCAAAGCAAATGTTTCGTTGATAATCGCCTGTACTTTTTGCGCTGTGCCTCTAAAATATTCAACCAACTCGATTGCACCTGTAACGCTTGTTTCATCAATGCCGTCTCTTCCCGCTTCGTTGCAGATCCAACGCATGACTTGCAAAATCAGGCAAAAGCGGATGGCGTATATTTCCAACTTGCTATAAATACCCGCCAACGATTCGTCGTTTATTGTGTTGCACAGGTCGGTATTTTGCCGTTGCCATTCGGCGATGTGCTGCTTTGCTATTGAATCAAAAGCTAATTCTTTCGGTATCGGGCATTCATTGTCATCAACTGAAAATTCGACTTCAATCAACTTGTTGACAATTTGTTCCCAATGTGCGGCGATACGAAAGTCCAACTGCTTTTCGTTCCAGTATTGCTTATCCAAATTATCAGGCAACACGAATAGAATTCGGTCTAAGAACCCATTCTGACTGCGTTCGCCTTTGGCAAGTTCTTTCAATATGCCTTGCTGAATGGAACCGATAACCGAAATAAAGGAATGTTTGATGAAAGTGGAATACTTCATGCCTTTGCGGTCAAGTATTATCGGCTTGCCGCTGAAAACGGACAGCCAAAATTGTTCTTCCGAACCTTTGGTGTAGCGATTGAAGTTCTTGAACCAACTCGACAGCTCGTCGGTGTACAAACCAATGCCCCGCTTGTTGTTATCGTGGATAAATGCCAGACATTCGGGCGTAATATCCGAAACAATGAACTTTTTCCGCACGGGTTCTTGTGCTACTTCGGTGGTGCCATGTTCTTCACGTTCCTTTCGGCTCAGCATCATAATACGTTCGTACTCGCTGCATTCTTGCTTGTACCGTACGTTCATATTATTGTCGTGATTGAACAGTGGTTGCATGGCGAAGCTCAACGGATGGCTTTTGTTGCTTCCCGTTTTGCCGATGAGCGCGATGTACAAAATAGCCCGTTCGTGCCAACCTTCCTTTACTTTAGCCGTGAACAGATTGCCCATGCAAACGGAAACGGCGTAGCAAAGCGACAAAGCAATGTAATCGACGGGAAAATTCAAACATTCGTGCGTCTCGGTGATAATGTGTTGTATCTGTTTGGGAAACACATGCACGGGAAAAGTGCCGTTGTAAAGCAAATTCTTACAACGCATAGCATCGTCAATTATTCCTTGTGAAGTAATGCCGTTCATCTCTTACTGCCTCTTGCGAAAACTTCGGCTTCTTCGTCTATTTCCCGCATGGTTTTTTTCTTACCGGTCTCAATCCATGCGAGCAACTCATCTTCAAAGAAATAGAGCTTCTTGCCGTTTTTATAACAAGGAAGTAGTCGTTTGCGGACAAGCGCGTAGATGGTGGGCTTGGCTTTGCCTATAATTAGGCAAGCTTCCTCAATACCAATCGGAACACGCTTTTGAGGGATAGCGGACGTTTGTCCTTTTTCGACCAATGATTTGATTTCGGCCACTTCGCTGACCAAATGTGCGACTGCCTTAGGCAGATTTTCGAAAGAAATTTCATTTTCACTCATAACTATCTTTTTTAATTGTTATGGTGCAAAGGAAATTAGTGTTTTCGCCGTGTTTCACGACACAGGAAAAACACTTCAAAAACACAGAGGATGGTGGTAGATGGCAGGTGTTATATAGTCACACAACTTAATCTATGACAATGATAAATTCGTAATAATAATGCTTGAAAACCTTAAATCTGTATCTTTGTAGAAAATGTAAATTTATGGCTATTGGAAATTTGCCGGTTAGAGCATTGAAGTCTTGTTGTGAAGAATGGTTTGCTAATATAAGTAAATCACTAATTGAAGATGTTCTTAATACTATCAAATACGATAATCTGAATCCAATTATAGATTATAATTGTGATAAGAATAGGATTTTAGATATTGGGGATATTAAGAATGACCAAATACGATTATTTGAAAACTACAATCAGTTCTTATGGTGTACAGCATATCATTTATTGGTGATTTTTGACAATTGCATTCAAAAGCCAATGATTGAGAAAACATATATAGGTAAATTTAGTTATGATACAAAAGAAGAACAAATAGCTTGTGCTATCTTTTTAGCAGGGCGAAAATTATTAACAGGATATGTTCAAGATGTATTTTACAAATTACCTAACTGTGAGCAGGTATGTGAAGACTTTTCAGATACTATTGGAAATACAAATGGAATTTTTGTAGCAGGAATATCATTTATTGTTGCTCATGAATTTGCTCATAAATATTTGGGGCACACTGATGAGATAATGAACAATGAGAATTCTGTAGAATTAGAATTAGCTGCTGATGATTTTGCTATTGCCTGTATAAAGAACACATTTGATAGAGAGGATGGATTCAATTACAAATTGGGCATTATAACTGTGCTGAGTTCCTTTTTACTTATGGGTAAAGATAGTTTAATTGGTGGTGAAAGTCATCCAGATTGGGATGAGAGAATGAAAAATGCTATCGAAAAATTAGAAATTATCAAAGGTGATGCTTTATGGGGAATTGCTGGTTTTCCAATGGTAATGTGGATGAATAATTTTAAAGAATTTGGTGATGATAAATGGCCTGATGGTTTTGATACACATGATGAGGCATTTTGTTTTTATTTAAGCCAAATAACTCAAATAAAGAAGAGGCTATTCCCAAAACAATGTAAACCAAGCTGGGATACTTAGAATCTCACTACAAGCTCTTGTAGTGTGTATTGCAGATAGTTAAATTGAAATATTTGTAATCAAGTAGTTATTATACTTGTGAGAAATTTTCCTGTATCTTAATAATCCCCTTTAATTCATCATCTTTTAGATGTTTTTTGATAGTTTCAACCTCTACATCTTTGAAAATATCGGAAAACACTTTTTTGAGAAAATGGGCGATATCTATTTGTTTGCCTACTCTGAAATAATTCCAAATATTCCATCCAAAATGGGAAATGTCAATTGTAGACAAATCTTTATTAATTTTGACAGGTTGCAAAGTTTCCAAACTCAAATTGTTAGCATATACTTTCACATTATTGCAAAGCAACCCAACATGTTCATCGGAAACATATAAGGCAAACGATTTTCGTGTATAGTCTAAAGCAATGCTCAATTTTTCTTCCTGTTCTATAGCTTTGTTT
The DNA here is from genome assembly GCA_031549585.1 of Bacteroidales bacterium. GTDB lineage: Bacteria > Bacteroidota > Bacteroidia > Bacteroidales > UBA4181 > JAIRLS01. The sequence continues at coordinate 665 of JAVBPN010000360.1, read as the reverse complement.
TGTAGTTGCTCATTCCGAATATCATCCAAAGACGGTGCGGGTTCTTGTTCGGTAATATTTTCAAGTGTTTCATCGATGGAAGCTGTGGCTTTTATTTTATTCCGGAAATAAGGTATTTTGGACAATCCTTTGCCAATCCAAGGCAACATCAGGTTTTGTAGTACAACATGAATACTCAAATAAACCACCACCAAAATAGCCAAAACGATAATAAAAACCATGAATGTTGTAAAACTATCAAAACCCATTGAGGCGGCGAATATACGCGCTAGTGTTGCAATGACCAATGCCGCACAAGCAACCATTACATATAATATAATGTATTCCAAAATGTTGTTTTTCATGGCTTCTCTGTTTTTATTGTTTCTAACTGAATTGCCTGAGCCGCTTTATTTTTCTTTTCGTCCACCACTTTCGCATAAATTTGAGTGGTTTTTACATTCGTATGTCCAAGCATTTTACTGACGGTGTAAATATCTGTACCACTGCTTAATTGAAGGGTCGCAAATGTGTGTCGAAAGCAATGATACGTGATTTTCTTCTTTATGCCGGCAGCTTCCACCCACTTTTTGAGTGGTTTGGAAATCCAAGCTGGGTCGGGCAAATCTTCAAATACCAATTGTTCCGGGTCTCGCCGTTCGCCACACAATTGCAGGGCTTGTTCG
>JAVBPN010000226.1:0-9891 GCA_031549585.1 Bacteroidales bacterium | reverse complement strand
GCCGCCATCACCCCAATGAATAGTCAAAAAAGGCCTGTCGGCTTCGCTTTCGGTATAAGTAAATGTAGTAATCTTTATTTTGTAAGTATAGCCCGAAATCCAGGTATAGGTAATTTCTGCAGCCCGCTGGTGAGTGCCCCGAAGCAGCAAGGGAAGAAAAGTTAACGCAAGTATATAAAAACCTTTTTTCATTAATTTGCAAAGGTACAGAAATTTTTAGAATTCTCCTAATTCCGTTTGAATTAAAAATTTCAGAAAATATTTATATGTTTTTTGTTCTTTCAACGTATTTTTTGTATTTTTGCACTGTAAATATATAGCATGAAGAAAAATAAAATTATAGCTATTTTAGTGATAATATTCATTAGCATAGCAAAAACGATGACTGCATTTAATGCTGACAGTACAAAAATGACAAATATTGTTATTTTTATTTCTTTTAAAGATTCAGAAACTCCTGCATGGGATAGATTTCTTTGGGAACAATGGTTTGAAGATCCCGCTGTTTGGTGGAATATTAAAGGATATTTCAATGCTGTATCTTATGGCAAACTTGAGTTAAATAACTACTTTTATCCAACAGTTACAGATAAAACAGACCCCAATACCATTATTTATTACGCCGACACTAACCCGATTGCTTATTATCAACCTTTATCGGATAGCAATCCTATCGGGTATACTATTTCAGACAGATCAGATAGAGAAGTCGGACTTTATAAACGAGCAATTGATTTTGTTCAGACAAATACTCCTATTGACGTAGGTATTGAGCTGGATGGTGATAATGATGGAGAAGTGGATAATGTTTATTTTATATGCAATTCTGAAAGCAATAAACCAACGTATAGCGGAATATTATGGGGACATCAACCAACACTGCGACCTTACTATGATCTTTCTATTAATGGTAAAAAAGTTAATAAAGTTTGTATGGGAGCACTTCATGCATCAATAGGTGGTACAACGCATGAATTGTTTCATGTTTTAGGTTTCCCTGAATTATATCATTATCAAAAATATTCCGACACCAATAAATATAATATTGCTGCAGGCTATTGGGATCCAATGGGCGAAGCAAATGCGATAGTCCACCCTTCTGCTTATATGAAATATAGATATGGGAAGTGGATTGATTCCATACCATTAATTAGCACAGCAGGAACATATACACTAAATAAAATTATTGAGCCCAATAATAATTGTTACAAAATAACCTCCCCTATTTCGGAAAAAGAGTATTTTGTTTGAGAATATAGAACGATGGATTCGAATACGTACGAATATACCGGACTTGAACAGACATCGGGTTTGTTAATATCAAGAATCAATACTGCCTTTGATGGAAAAGGCAATTCATTGTATGATGGAGAAACAGTTTTTGATGAAGTATATGTTTATCGTCCTATTGGAAACAATACTGACTCTGCTGCATTTTCGAACTTGAATGGTCGCACCACATTCAACAGCACCACAAGCAATCCCATTTGCTATCTGACCTACGGAAAACCCGGTGGGATTTCTATTTCAAATGTTGTGGAAGACACTCTTAACAATACGCTTTCTTTTACATTTGATGGCTATGATATAAATATAGTCCCTTCAATAGAATGTGCAGATACTATTTTGGTGGGTGCAACAACAGGGTCAAATGCAACTATTGATATAACCACAAATTTAATTGATTGGAGCGTTGATAGAAAGCAAAGTTGGTTTAATGTTGCCAATAAGTATTTGGAGGACAAAATTACCCTAAAAGCAACAATGGCAAACAGAACGGATGATAGACGTATAGGACAGATCGATATCACATTCAAAGGAGAAGTTCTGAAAACTATTACAGTTGTACAATTAGGTCAAAATGAGAGTTTGACAAATAGCACTCCTATGGATTTACAAACATTTATTTACCCAAATCCAGTAACAGATGTTTTACATATTTCCAGTCCAAACTATAAGATTTCAAATGTTAAAATATTTGATATTGTTGGAAAAGAAATATTATCAAAGGATGTTGTAAATGATGAAATTGACTGTTCTATACTTAAACCGGGAGCTTATTCCGTTGAATTAAGGAGCTCAACATACATCACTCGACATAAGCTAATAAAAAGATATTGATATTTTAAGAAACCTTGAAATTTTTCAGCATTTGTATTTTTTCTCCGCTTTATTTTTGCAGCGGCAAAATAACAAAAAACAGTATTTTCTGATTTAAACTTGTAAATTGAAACTAATTGTTTCTCAATGTATTTTATGCATAACACCCATAATAAAAATTGAATAATGTCATAATTTTCTATATCAATTTACCAATTCCAAATATTCCGTTTGAATTAAAAATTTCAGAAAATATTTATATGTTTTTTGTTCTTTCAACGTATTTTTTGTATTTTTGCACATTCAAATAAAAGTTGACGTATGAATGATTTTCAAAAAGATATTATAGCCGGTATTCCCAACGAATTACCTGAATTGCAAACTTACGACGCTGCAGTAAATCATGCGCCGAAAAGGAAAGATATTCTTACAAAAGAAGAAAAAAGATTAGCTGTTCGCAATGCATTGCGCTATTTCAATGCCCGGCATCATGCTTTTTTAGCAAAAGAATTTGCAGAAGAGTTAGAAAAGTATGGACGTATTTACATGCATCGTTTTCGTCCGAATTATCCGATGTTTGCACGCAGCATTGATGAATATCCTGCAAAATCAAAACAGGCTGCGGCTATCATGCTCATGATTCAAAATAATCTGGATCCTCGTGTAGCACAACATCCGCATGAACTTATTACTTATGGTGGCAATGGAGCCGTTTTTCAAAACTGGGCACAATACCGCCTCACGATGCAGTATCTTTCGGAAATGACCGATGAGCAAACGCTGGTGATGTATTCCGGCCATCCGATGGGCTTGTTCCCCTCGCATAAAAATGCACCTCGGGTGGTGGTTACCAATGGGATGATGATTCCCAACTATTCCAAACCGGACGATTGGGAACGTTTCAACGCATTAGGCGTAACGCAATACGGGCAAATGACCGCTGGTTCATACATGTATATCGGACCGCAAGGTATTGTGCATGGAACAACCATCACAGTGTTGAATGCCGGCAGAAAAATAGGTGCCGACAGGTTGGAAGGAAAACTGTTTATTACCGCCGGATTGGGAGGTATGTCGGGTGCTCAGCCTAAAGCCGGAAATATTGCAGGATGTGTTTCTATCACAGCTGAAATCAATCCTAAAGCCACAGAAACAAGACATTCGCAAGGATGGGTGGATGAAGTGTACAGCGATATTCAAGTGTTGATGAAACGTGTGCAGGAAGCACGTGATAAAAAGGAGGTGGTTTCTTTTGCTTATCAGGGAAATGTGGTGGACTTGTGGGAATATTGTGCAGAAAATAATATTAAAGTGGACATTGGGTCTGACCAGACTTCGTTGCACAATCCTTGGGCAGGCGGCTATTATCCCGCAGGCCTGACATTGGAACAATCGAATGAGATGATGGCTAAAGATCCGGAAACTTTCAAAGTTCATGTGCAGGAATCACTAAAACGTCAGGTAAATGCTATTAATAAACTGGCAGCACAAGGGATGTATTTCTTTGATTACGGGAATGCATTTCTATTGGAAGCAAGCCGTGCAAAAGCCGATATAATGAAAGATAACGGCAGTTTTAAATATCCTTCTTATGTGCAGGATATTATGGGGCCGATGTGTTTCGACTATGGATTCGGACCTTTTCGCTGGGTGTGCACTTCGGGTAAAGAAGAAGATCTTGACAAGTCTGATCATCTTGCAATGCAGGTGTTGGAAGAGATTGCAAAACATTCACCACAAGAAATACAACAGCAGATGCGCGACAATATCCAATGGATCAAAGGTGCAAAAGCCAATAAATTAGTGGTTGGCTCACAAGCTCGTATTTTGTATGCCGATGCCGAAGGACGCACAAAGATTGCGGAAGCATTCAACAACGCTATTGCCAACAAAGAGATCTCGGCACCTATCGTATTGGGCCGCGATCATCATGATGTGTCGGGGACGGATTCTCCATATCGTGAAACTTCCAATATTTACGACGGTTCTTCATTCACTGCTGATATGGCTATCCAGAATGTTATTGGCGACTCGTTCCGTGGTGCTACCTGGGTAAGTATCCACAATGGAGGAGGAGTTGGCTGGGGAGAAGTAATCAATGGTGGTTTCGGCATGTTGCTCGATGGGTCGAAAGAAGCCGGTGAGCGCCTGAAATCAATGTTGTTTTGGGATGTGAACAACGGGATCTCGCGTCGTTCGTGGGCACGCAATGAAGGCGCAGTCTTCGCTATCAAACGGGCGATGGAAGCTGAACCACGATTAAAGGTAACACTTCCGAATATGGTGGATGATAAAATATTCGAATAAAAGTTGTATTTTTGGCAATTCCGCAAACAAGTATCAGGTAGATTTTTTGGTATTATTTCTGTTTGCAATGGAAAATATTACAACTCTACCGAAACACATCAGCCACGACATACTGCCTGCTAATATCAAATCAAAAAAAGATAAGTGAATCAGTTTTTCTTTTTGAAATTTGTTAATTAACCGGTTCATCACTTTAGGTGTTTCCCACAACGCGTTTGCGGTATATGATGTTGTGATAACCCTGAAGAAAAACAAAGGTTCTTTGATAATATAAATATTGCCATGTTTCAAAACCCTGCAGGTAAGGTTGAAATCGAAAACATAAGTAATATCGTTGCTCACAGCAATACTTCCAACCATGTCAATTCCTTCCTTTTTATAGAGAATACAGCCGGGTTCTCCGAAAATTGTTGTTCCATGGCGCAGACTTTTTTTTATGGCTCTTATGCCATTATATACTCCTTGTCTGCCGGGGAATTTTTTTACAAATAATTTTTTCCCCTTTTCGTTGATCACCCATTTTTCGGCAGCAACAACAAGGAGGTTGTCATCAGGATTATTCAGAAAAGCCATTACCTGTTTCTCAATACAGTCGTGAGACAACAGATCGTCGGCACATAATAGTTTGACATATATTCCAGACGCTCTGGAAACAGCCAATTCAAAATTTTTCGACATGCCAACATTAACATCGTTGACAAAAACTTTTATACGAGGATCATTGATAGCATTAACTTTTTCAACAGTATTGTCGGTTGATTGATTATCACTCACTATAATTTCCATATTTCTGTAGGATTGCTGCAGTATCGAACATATTGTTCCGGTTATTGTTGCAGATGCATTGAAACAAGCAATACAAATACTTACCAAAGGTTGTTGAGTAGTGATCTCCATATGTTATTTTGAATTTATAAATTTTTTCAATCCGTCTTCAATAGAAATTTCCGGTGCCCATCCGGGTAAAATCGTTCCCTTTTCCCAAGGAATCATAACTTCCCTTTCTTTATACTGTCGCATTCCCCAGTTAATGTGCAATGGTTTTCCTGAAACGTCTTCAAATATTTCCGCTAATTTTCTCAAAGAATAGCGTTGTTGTGCCGAAAGAATATATTCCTGTTTTATTGTTGTTTTTTCTTGCAGCAGGGCAATCAAGTGCACAAACCCGCTAATTACATCATCAATATACAGCGTTTCTATCAACTGTTCACCCGCCGACATATCAAGTGTTTCTCCTGTTTCTGCAATTTCTTTAAACAAATTAAAAATTTTACGACGGGTATCTGATGGTCCGTAAGTGTCACATATTTTTAACGTTACAAACTGCAATGATGATGTTTCCGTATAATACTGTGCAAGGTCGACAAATGCCTGCTTGGTGGCTGCATATAAATTCACAGGATGATATTCTTCACTTGCAGAATGATAATGCTGCCAATAAGTTCCGGTATTAACAAACCATTTTACCGATGTAGCGGACGATGCTTCTAATAGCGCCGTTCCCAAGTAAATATTAGATAATACAAGTTGTTTTATATCTTCCTGCCGATGCTGGTTAATGTATAATGTTGCCAAATGGACAATACCTTCGATATTTTTTTCTTTGAGAAAAGAATGAAGTTCGTCAATGTTGTCGTCAAATTCAAAAATACCTTTTACTTGAAGTGTTGAATATTCGGACGTTTTTCGTACCAATAAATAAATATCGTATTGTCCGGATAAAGCTTTTAAAAGATGTTTCCCGATAAATCCCGTTGCTCCTGTTAACAATAAATTTTTCATCAGAAAGGAGTGTTAAAATTTTTGAAGTTGTCGAATGATAAATCCCGTTCCGAGATGATAGGATTGGAAATATTCCAATCGGCATCGAACGAATTGTAAAGAATGCCCTTGTCATGCTCTTTGTTATAGCATGATGTTTGCAAATAATTAACAATGGTGTTATCTTCCAACGCTAAGAATCCATGAGCAAATCCTCGAGGAACATAAAGTGCTTTGCCTGTGGATGCAGTTAATTCGCAACAAAAATGTTTGCCGAAAGTAGGAGAGTCTTTACGAATATCCAGCACAATATCTTTAATGCCACCGGCACCAACAGCTATTATTTTGGCATGGTCGTGTGGCGGAGATTGAAAATGCATGCCACGTATTACATTTTTCTTTGAACAGGAAAAATAAAATTCTCTATAATCCGTTTCTAAATGATGAAGTGCAAAGAAATCGGAATTGAAGAATTTTTTAAAATTCCCTCTGTTGTCTGTATTATCAGGGACAGCAATAATAAATAAGCCTGTAAAACCGGTCTCGACTAAATGCATGCTATTTTATTCTTTTACAAATTTCTGAAATCTTTTCAATCATATAATCCAGCATTTCTTTTGTCATGCCCGGATACACGCCGATCCAAAAAACATTAGACATAATTTTGTCGGTGTTTTTTAATTCACCCACTATTCTAAAACCCTCACCGCTTGCGCGCATTTCATCGAAACAAGGATGTTTAATAAGATTTCCGGCAAACAACATGCGCGTTTGAATGTTGTGTTTTTCCAAATGAGCAACCATTTCATCACGTGTGAAACCCGCATCATCTTTCACACAAATCAAAAAACCAAACCAACTCGGATCTGCATTGTCTGCATGTGTAGGCAAAATAATCTTATCGGAATATTTTTCCAGATTGGTCTGCAAATACTTCCAATTTTCTTTGCGTGCCTGAATGATTTGTGGCAATTTTTCCAATTGAGCACAGCCGATAGCAGCCTGCATGTCGGTTACTTTCAGGTTATATCCGAAATGCGAATATACGTATTTATGGTCATATCCTTGCGGAAGTTCACCAAATTGCTGTGTAAAGCGATGCTTGCAGGTATCATCTTTTCCAGAAGGGCACCAGCAATCGCGTCCCCAATCGCGGAACGATTCAATGATACGTTTAAGTTGAACATTGTTGGTATAAACAGCGCCGCCTTCACCCATTGTCATATGGTGCGGCGGATAAAAACTCGAAGTGCCGATATCACCGATGGTTCCGCTGTATTTCCATTCGCCGTCTATAAAATATTTAGATCCCAACGCATCGCAATTATCTTCTACCAGCCATAGGTTATGCTTGTCGCAAAAGGCTTTTACCGCTTGCAAATCGAAGGTGTTTCCCAATGTGTGGGCAATCATCACTGCTTTTGTCTTAGCTGACAATGCAGCTTCTAATGTTGTAATATCAATGTTATACTCCGGAATCGTCACATCCACAAACACAGGAATAGCACCGTATTGAATTATGGGTGTAACGGTTGTAGGAAAACCAGCCGCCACCGTAATCACCTCATCACCGCGATTGATGCGACGTTCACCCAATTTAGGCGAAGTGAGCGTCATAAATGCCAATAGGTTTGCCGACGATCCGGAATTGGTTAAGGAACAATACTTCACATTCAAAAACTGTGCAAATTCTTTTTCAAATTTCTCGGCAAAGCGTCCTGTTGTCAGCCAAAAATCCAATGAAGATTCAACCAGCCGCAACATTTCCTTTTCGTCGAAGTAGCGGCCGCCGTAGGAAATACGATCACCGGGTTCGAATATTTTCTTACTTCCAAACGTTTCTTGGTAGTATTCTTTTACAAGATTTAGAATTTTCTCTTTTGTATTGTTTTGCATAATTTTAGTCAATAGATTCAACGGCTTTTTTAATAGTTGTTTTTATTTCTTCCCAATCCACAGGAATCAGCATTTTCGGCATAGCATCTTTTTCCGCATCGCCAAAATAATTTAAGCTTTTTGTAACTAAAAAAGATGAGCCATCATGATATTTTTCCTCGAATAGAGTCATCATCTCAGTTAAAGAGAAATACTTTAGCAAAAAATAAATGTCAACAAAATCTTTTTTGGTACCTCTTCCTGAGACTGCATTTAATTTCATTGCGGCAATGTCTTTCAATCCCGCCATAGTCACAGATTCATCTATAATAGCATCGTCAAGCCATTTGTATTGATAATTTACAAAATCAACCTTAACATCATTGATTGTGAAAATTTTTATGTTTTTAGAAATCTTATGTGGAATTATTTCAAATCCATTTGATTTTAATTCATCAAGCACAATATCTGTATCCGTCTCAAGATTTCCAAAGAAATCCAAATCAACAGAAATACGATGCCCTAATTGCAATGCAAGTGCTGTTCCTCCAACTAATCGTAATTCTTGGAACAAAGGAATCTGTTGAATATTTTTTAAAAGTTCCAGTGTGGATTGGGTGACTGTATCTGCTCGTAACATCTAAATAAATTTTCTGGTGTATGAGTTATATTTGCTATAAAGGCTAATGATTCTGGAAACATACTGCGTATATCTAAAGCAACATTTTTTATTCTATCTAATCCATAATATTTCTTTATTAATCTCCAATCATTCATCAATCCATAATCTAAAACGCGATTTATAACATATGATTCGTGTTTATCCAAATCTAAATCATCAATATCAATGTCCCAAAACAAATGTTTGGAAAATTTCAATTTTATATCGTCTTTCGTCTCTACCATTATTTACAATATTCTTCAATTTGCTTCAAACAAAGTTGATAAACATCTTGCGATGAATAATTCTTATACCATTCCACTGTTTTTTCAATGGCTTTTTCTATTCCCCATTTTGGCGACCATTGCAAACATGTCCGCGCTTTCGCAATGTCTAACGACAACAATTTGGCTTCGTGCAAATCGTCGGGATTACTCACATCTTTGAGTTCACCCTTGCCGTAATTTTTGATTACTAAACTCGCAACATTCCATACCGGGACAATCGAATCCGCATCAGGTCCAAAATTCCAACCTTCACAATAAGTTGCTGACTCTTCCGCCATTTTAGCACCCAACAAAAGATAACCTCCAAGTGGTTCGAGCACATGCTGCCACGGACGAATAGCTTTCGGCGAACGGATCTCAATAATTTTGTTTTCTTCCAAAAACCGGATACAATCCGGAATAATCCTGTCCAATGCCCAATCGCCGCCGCCAATAACATTTCCGGCACGTGCACTGGCAATGGATTTCTTATGAACATTAAAATTTTCAGGATTTAAGAACGAACGCCGCCATGAACCAATTGCAATTTCAGCAGCTCCTTTTGAAGAAGAATAAGGATCGTAGCCTCCCATAGGATCGCTTTCCTTGTAAGCAATATTCTGCTCTTTGTTTTCATAGCATTTGTCGGTAGTAATCATCACACAAACTTTTGCGGAAGCACATTTGCGAAATTCTTCCATCACGTAAATGCTGCCCATCACATTGGTTTGATAAGTTTCTACAGGGCATTCGTAAGATAAACGTACAAGCGGCTGAGCAGCTAAATGAAACACAAATTCAGGCTGATATTTTTCAAACGTTTCGTGCAACTTTTGTCTGTCGGACAAATCGCCACGCACATCCGCATGGATTTTTTCGCCAATTTTACTCAACACAAAATTGTCCTTTTCACTTAAAGGA
>JAVBPN010000038.1:0-12217 GCA_031549585.1 Bacteroidales bacterium | reverse complement strand
ATCCCAGATCCGAATATTTGCCGAAGCACTGCTGATTTGGAACTTTGTTGCTTGCCCAGCGCCTACAGACTGAGTATCACGGAAAAAAAGTTGGGATTGTGACATGTTTAATTTTCTTCGGGCATGCAACCGGATGAAATTCAACCAACCTTCCGCTGCCGAATTTCCATTTTGGTCGAGCGTCAAGGAAATCGATACATTACTCGATGTCGCTGCGAAATTGGTTGAGAAAAGGTCTTCCATCGCATATTGTTCCGATGATCAGGATAGTATCCTTGATAATGATTGTTTGGCGATTTGTTGCCCTGCGTACTTTACTTCCAGAAACGTATTTGTTGTGGAACGTGTAGCAAGAGACACGTCAAGCGAAACGGTAGAAGAAATATCTATATCCGGAATCTGAAATGAAAAATTGAAATTTGAAGAAAAGCCGGTAAAATGTTCCCCGTACCAATATCTTCCCGATCTGATCAGGTTGGAAAGGTCTTTTTCGGAATACATATGCTCATCAAATCCGGTCACTGTTTGGGAAGCGCTTCCTGAAGAAGCTTCAATCTGTATCCGTTTGCCTCCTGCTTTTTCCGTGATGAAATAATAAGACCGGGTATCATACAAATGGAGCTCATGTTTAAACTTTTGCTCGCTGGCATCATATTTCCAAACTACGGGGCCTTGTCCATAAAAAAGAAAAGATTCCCCATCTCCCGCCAGCATGATGGGAATTTCTTGTAAATCAGCTAAATCATTTTGATTGGCTGTTTCCGGCAGCATAGCTCCGCTTGATCCATAAATCCGTATGTTGGAAGGATTGGATATGCCCAATTTACGTAAATCTGAGTAAGTAATACGGTATATCCCGTCCTCGGTAACGAAAAATTTATACCATTTTCCGGTTGCCAAAACAGAATGCGAAATTTCGCCGCCGAATGAATGTACAACGTATATCCAAGATAATAATATGATAAAAAGGACTTTCTTCAACAGATTTTTATAATTTTACAGCCCAAAAGTATAACCTTTTATTTCAAAAAACGTATAAGTTATACATTATAATATGTTATTCAACAAGAATTGAGCTGACATGGTGTCAAAAATTGTCAAATCTTGTACCATTTTTGAAAAATACTGATGGTGAAGAAAAAAAGCATTATAAGACTTATGATGTTTGATCATTTTTTTGTGGCTTTTCGTGCTTTTTTTGTTGCATGCGTCATGTTGTGCGGAATTTTGCACGAGACATATGCGCAAGATGCTGTTGCGTCTCAATTCATGTTTGATGCATTAAGCGTTAATCCGGGTTCTACTGGGATTAATGAATATTATAAAGCTACGGCGGGTTATCGCAACCAATGGCCATTATTGGGAAGCGCTTATGTCTCTTATTTTGCTTCATACGATCAGCGGATTGAATCAATTAATAGTGGATTAGGTTTGCAGGTATTTCGTGATGTGGATGGAGGTGTTTATTCGCGTACATCAGCGGAATTATATTATGCATATCAATTCAAAGTGGGAAGGCATATTCTTATATCTCCGGGTTTGCAGCTTGCTGTGGCGCAGCGTAAGCTAGATGCAGCATCATTGACTATGCCCGATCAAAATCCATATACTGGAGCAGGAGGTGTTACCGAAGCTTTATCCGACAAATCTGCTGTTTTTCCTGATTTTGGATTTGGCGTGGTTGCTAATATATCTGATAGATACACTATGGGCATTGCAGCGCACCACCTTAATGCGCCAATGGAAACACTTTCCGAGATTAATGCCAAACGGACACCTATGAGCTTGAGTGCACATTTCATATCTTATTTTCCACTGCATTTTGGAAAATTTGACTCAAGAAAAATGGTTTTTTCTCCCGGCTTTTATTTTAAACAACAGCAATACCAGAATCTTTTTTCATTGGGATTTAATGTTGCATATGATCCGGTTTTTATTGGTTTTTGGACAAGGGCAGCATCTCTTAACCCTGAGTCAATAATTTTTATGGTCGGATTGGAACAAATTAATTACAGAATCGTATACAATTATGATTATAAGTTTGCCAGCGTGAAAGGAGATTTTCCAAATAGCGGTGCACACGAGATTACGTTTGTGTTGAAATTTCATCCTAAGAAGAAAATGCGCACAATAAAATGTTCAAAATATAGTTTAATAAGAAAATAAAAATGAAAGATTGTAGATCCAACAGAAAAAAATATTTACCTTTGAACCGAAAAATTTTATTTGCAATGAGTTGTAGAAAATTATTTGTTTGTTCATTATTGCTGGCAGCTATTATATGTATGCCTTCTTGTAAGTTATTCAAGGGGAGCAAAGGCACTTCACCCACTACCGGCTGGAATTACAATGATCCAGATTATGGTGGCTACGAAGTGAAGCATGCTGTGGAACAGGAAACCGGACCAGGTTTGGTTTTCATTGAAGGGGGTACGTTCACCATGGGCCGTGTGTCTCAAGATGTGATGTCGGATTGGAACAATGTTCCAAGAAGGGTTACAGTTGAGTCTTTTTATATGGATGAGACTGAAATTGCCAACGTGGACTATAAGGAATATCTCCATTGGCTTCGTAGGGTATATACTTCTTATCCGGAAGTATATCGGAAAGCGTTGCCTGACACATTGGTTTGGCGTAGTAAATTGGCTTACAATGAGCCGATGGTGGAAATGTATTTGCGCCACCCTTCATACAACGATTATCCGGTTGTAGGAGTTAGTTGGTTACAAGCAGCCGACTATTGTTTGTGGAGAAGTGACCGTGTTAACGAAAGAGTGTTGATCCGTGAAGGGATTTTGGACAACGATCCTAATCAACAGGATGCAAACAATTTCAATACCGATGCTTATTTGAATGGCCAATATGAAGGTATCGTTCGTCAGAACTTGCCGAGCATGGATCCTAACCAAACAGAAAGGCGCGTTATGTTGGAAGACGGTATTTTATTACCGAAGTATCGGTTGCCGACCGAAGCTGAATGGGAATTTGCCGCATTGGCATTGGTTGGAAACTCATATGATGAACGGATTTATGAACGACGTATATATCCTTGGAATGGAGATGTTCAACGTAACCACCAAAAGAAATACCGTGGTGAAATGTTGGCCAACTTCAAACGTGGACGTGGTGATATGATGGGTGTTGCCGGAGCATTGAATGATGCCGGTAGTACGACATTGCCTGTGACTTCATTCTGGCCTAATGATTATGGCCTGTATTGTATGGCAGGTAATGTAAATGAATGGGTGTTGGATGTTTATCGTCCGATGACATTTGAAGATGTGGAAGACTTCAATCCTTTCCGTGGAAATGTGTTTAAAATGTTGGAAGTTGATGAAGCAACAGGAGCGCCTGTAGAAAAAGACAGTTTGGGTAGGTTGAAATATCGTTTAATGACTCCCGAAGAAGCTCAAAGCGAACGTAGACAATTCACCAAAGCTGATTATATCAACTATCAAGATGGTGACCCGGGATCAAGTATTGATTATGGTGCGGAGGGTGCTGTAAATGCAGGTTCGGAACGAATGTATAATCCTAAAGAATCGTTGATTAATGACCATATCCGTGTATATAAAGGCGGATCTTGGAGAGATCGTCCGTATTGGTTAAGTCCCGGAACAAGAAGATTCTTGGATGAAAAACAATCAAGGGATGATATTGGTTTCCGTTGTGCAATGACCAGAGTGGGAGCACAAGGCTCACGTCACAAAACTCCAGTTAAGAGTAGTAGGTAACAATATGATTAATATCTCATAAAAGGAGGGCGTAATGCCCTCTTTTTTTATGCATATTGGTTTTCCTGTTTTAATTTAACGTAAGAATCCGAAGGATTTACATGTTGTGGAGCTGTTCAAAAAGTCTTTTTTTGAGCGGAATTGCAAATTCCGCTCAACGTTGCCTGACTGTAGTGCAGATATTCGCGTTCGGCTGAATTTGTAATTCGGCCGTCGTTGGGATTGGTAAAGTGTAATACAAATACATTCTTATTCCAAAGTCTGAACTTTAGAAATTCTTTTCCGGATATAGTTCATTCCACCAGGCAGCATCGTTTTGCAGCCATTTGGCAAACCATGCAAAAATGGTATTATTCCACCGAATGCGTTTATCGTAATCCAATATATGGTGGTTTTCTCCCTGCACTGTAATCAATTCCACCGGGTTACCCAATAATTTTAGTGCAGTAAACATTTGTATGCTTTCTCCGACGGGGACATTGGTATCGGAATCACCATGCAGCAATAAAAGAGGCGTCTTTACCTTGTCGGCGGCAAAGAGCGGACTGTGCCCAACATATAAGTCGGTATTGTTCCAAGGGTAAGAATTTGCGGCAGCAACAGCATTATAGGAATATCCCCAATAGCCTTCGCCCCAATAACTGGTAATATCGCTGATACCGGCATGAGATATGCCCGTAGCAAAAATATCCGTTTTTGTTTGCAGATACATGGTCATGAAACCTCCGTATGAAGCGCCGATACACCCTATTTTACTTCGGTCGATAAAGGGATGGACATCGCAAAACTCTTTAACGCCTTCAATAATCTCGTCGGCAGTGTGTTCGCCCCATGCATTGACGTGCCGGGAAGAAAATTCTTGCCCAAACCCAATAGTCCCACTGGGTTCTAATACATATACAACATATCCCATAGATGCGTATAAATGTAACGGGTAACGCCCGTCGAAGGAGCGTTCAATAGGAGTAGTGCCGCCATAATAGTTTACAATCAACGGGTATTTTTTTGTTGCATCAAAGTCGTATGGATAATAAACTCTTCCTTTGATATCATCTCCGCCCGATGAGTGAAAAGTCCAATCCTGCACCTTTCCTAATAGGATTTTTTCCATAACGGGTTTCATCGGATCCGCCAATACATCCGCTTTGTCGCTACGCAGATCTACCTTAAAAGCAATAGATGGATACGAAACACTTTGTCCGACACATGCAGCGGCAGCAACATCGGTCGAAATGGATATGTTTTGTATCACATCCACAGGAAGAGGTATTCTTTCCATTTTTTCTCTTTTGATGTTGTACCGGTACAAACGAACATAGTCTTCTTCGGTTGCTGCGAAATAAATGTTGTTATCGGCCCGACACCATTCAACCGGTGTTACAGATGGGCGAAATTCTTGTGTGATGGGGTGGATTGTTTTTTTAGCAATGTCATATATAAAGGCTTGCTGGTCGTATTCATTGGTCATACCTTCTACATTTTTATCCCGGCCAATTCCGTCAAAAGATTCAGGACCTCCCGTCAACAGCAGTTGTTTTCCATCAGGAGAAAAGCAAGATACTGAACCGAACCGGATGTCTTTCCACAGTGTATCGACTTTTAAATCCGTAAGATTTAATTGGTAGATGGGCTGGAGGGAAAAAGGGCGTTCGGTATAGTTGTCCCGCTCTGTTGAAAAAATAATTGACCGGGAATCGGGGCTTACTGCCAATAATTTTGTATTGTGATACCCAAAGGCCAACGGTTGAAGCATTCCGGTTTTTAGGCTATAGTGGTATAAAAGCGTACGATTCCGCCAATCAGGCTGCCTGTCTTCGGGAGTTAATATTTGTCGCATGCTGTTATTGGTTTCTTCGGGAGCTTTGTCGGAAATTGTAAAAATGAGGGATTGTTCATCCGGCGTAAATACAAAATCTCCTTCCGGTAAATTTTCGGCCAATATTGTTTCTTGTAATGTAGCCACATCGACAATCACCAATTTACGTCCATATGCTCCGTTTGTAGTGTAATACAAACGGCTTCCCTTAGACATCCAATGTATATCTTGAGTGCTGTTGTTAATGACTGTTTTGCCGGTAGCCATATTCAAGACTTTCACGTTGGAAACGCGAGTACCTCTTGGTAGAACAATGGAGCTTCGCAATAACACATACTTTCCGTCTGGCGATATGCGGGCCTGGGTTGGGCGTTCACCTTTCAAAACATCATATATGGTAAACATCCGTTGAGATTGTTCTGACACAATAAACAACTTTGCCAGATCGTCAGTTTTTTCGGTTTCAAAAACGACTTTTATAGAGGGTTTTATTGAATCGATTTGTTGATATAGGCATTTAACGGATATTTCATAGGTGCGAGGTTCTACTTTCCATGTCCAGCTGATGGTATTGGCTTTGGATGGACTTTTCTGAGTCGTTTTTTTATCCGCAATCATCTGCTCGTCGATGTAAACTTCAATCGCCTGAGGTGTAGTGATTTTCATTTTTACTTTTACAAAACGGGAAGCCTGTACCGAAAAATTGAAGAAATAAAAAGCATTCTTGGTTGTGGGCATGTCCGCAGATAAATACCCTGTCGTGTCGGTTTTCACTGGTTTGGTATTTTGACGGAACATGGTAGTAGATATTTTCGTTTTGAGCATCTGTGTTACATCGTATTTCCCTCCGAAAATATTTACACTGTCATTCAGCATTGGATTTTGCAATATAACAGGGCCTGATACCATGCACTCTTGTACTACTACGGAAACACTATCTTGCGCTGCAAGCGGCAAGGGGAGAAAGAAGAAACAAATCAAAAGGAAACGCATGTATTTCATCGGTAAAAAGTATTTGGATTCAACCGTACGGCATCGTCAAATCTATGTGGTATTTGACCAGCAATATCGATTGATTTTGAATGCTAATGTATGTTGATTTTTACAAATATATTGAAATTTAATCAACCTTTATTCTTGTAACAAGATTCAATCCGTTTCTGTTGACAATTTTTACTGTCATTATCAAAAAGATGTGTACATAAATTCTTTGATAGAATATTGGCAATACTGATTTTGTTTAACTTAATACAGATTGGATGGTTTTATTTTTTGTTGAATCTTTTCAAATGTTAAAACAGATTTCCAAGTTTTAATATACTTTCCTACCTTTGCATAAATCTGAAATTTATTTGAAAATGAACGATAAAATAGTCAATAAGGCAGCTGATAATATTCGTATTTTGTCGGCAGCAATGGTTGAAAAAGCCAAATCGGGCCATCCCGGCGGAGCTATGGGTGGAGCTGATTTTATCAATATTTTGTATACTGAGTTTTTGAATTACGATCCGTCGGATATGACCTGGGCCAACAGGGACAGGTTTTTCTTAGATCCCGGTCACATGTCGCCCATGCTTTATTCTGTTTTGCTACTTTCGGGCAATTACACCATGGACGATATCAAAAATTTTCGCCAATGGTGTAGTGTTACTCCGGGACATCCTGAAGTAGATATGAAGCGGGGAGTTGAAAATACTTCCGGGCCATTAGGGCAAGGACATACAATGGCTGTAGGCGCTGCAATTGCTGAAAAGTTTTTGCAAGCTCGTTTTGGCGATTGGATGTCACATAAAGTTTATGCATTTATCTCGGATGGAGGTATTCAGGAAGAAATTTCACAAGGAGCAGGGCGTATTGCCGGGCATTTGGGTTTGGACAACCTGATTATGTTTTATGATTCGAACGATATTCAGCTTTCGACTGAAACTTCTGATGTCACCAGCGAAGACACTGCAAAAAAATATCAGGCCTGGGGCTGGGAAGTGATATCAATCAATGGCAATGATGCCGGACAGATTCGGCAAGCGCTTACAAAAGCACAATCCATTAAAGGGAAACCGATTTTGATTATCGGAAAAACCATTATGGGAAAAGGCGCTGTGACTGAATCGGGAGAAAGTTTTGAACGAAAGTGTGCTACACACGGCATGCCTCTTGGAGAATCAGGAGCTTCGTTTGCCAAAACGGTAGCTAATTTAGGAGGAGATCCGACTAACCCGTTCGTTATTTTTGACGAGGTAAAGGAATATTACGGCAAGGTTCGTGAACAGAAAATTCAGGCGGCAGCCCAGAAAAAAGCGATACAAGCTGAGTGGGAGCGTGGATATCCTGAATTGGCAGCTAAATTTAAATCATTCTTTTCAGGAAAAGTTCCTGCCATTGATTATGCTTCTATTGAACAAAAGGAAAATTCAGCAACCCGTGCTGCATCATCAACTGTATTGGCTTATTTTGCTAAGTCTGTAGAAAATATGATTGTTACTTCGGCCGACTTGTCGAACAGCGATAAAACCGATGGTTTCTTGAAGAATACACGTATTCTGAAAAAAGATGATTTTTCAGGGGCATTTCTACAAGCGGGAGTTAGTGAGTTAACCATGGCTGCCATTGCTAATGGGATTGCATTGCATGGGGGCGTTTTCGCCGTATGCGGCACTTTCTTTGTTTTCTCCGATTACATGAAGCCGGCATTCAGATTGTCGGCGCTTATGGAGCTTCCTGTTAAGTATGTATGGACACATGATGCTTTCCGGGTAGGAGAAGATGGCCCAACGCATCAACCGGTGGAACATGAGGCACAGATTCGTTTGATGGAGCAACTCAAAAATCATTCGGGCAAACCATCTGCTTTGGTGCTTCGTCCGGCCGATGCAGTAGAAACTAGTGTTGCATGGAAAATGGCTATGGAAAATACCCATAGTCCTTCAGCGTTGATTTTGTCGCGCCAGAACATCAAATCTATTCCTGTAAAATCAGGCTCTACGCGATATAACGATGCATTGCAAGCAGAAAAGGGTGCATATATTGCATGGAAAAATGCAGAAACTCCAGATTTTATATTAGTTGCCAATGGGTCTGAAGTAGCCACTTGCATAGAAGGTGCAGAACGCTTAGTTGCAGAAAAAAACCTTAAAGTTTGGGTGATTTCGGCTATATCCGAAGGTTTATTCCGCCAACAGTCCGATGAATATCAAAAAAGTGTTATTCCACCTTCGATTCCTGTACTTGGTTTGACCGCGGGATTGCCTGTTACATTAAGAGGGCTGGTAGGTGCTTCGGGTGAGGTGATCGGGATGGGTAGTTTCGGATATTCAGCACCGTATACCGTTTTAGACCAAAAGTTAGGTTATACGGGAGAAAATGTGTTCATAAAATCGGTTGAATATTTAAGCAAACTTAAATAGGCCACGAAAAGTGATTGTGTGTAAACATTCTTCTCTTAGCCGATTTGAGCAAGGGTATGTTATAATATAGAGCATGTTGGCTTAACGAAATGTGTGTATGGTAAATTTTTGATTTTTTAATAAAAACGCCTTTGTATTTTGTGAAATCGTTTATAACTTTGCGATTCTATTCACAATCAACAAATAAAATTTAATTGACGATGGCAAACAGACGTGATTTTTTAAAAACGGCATCATTCGCAGTAGTAGGCGGATTAGTCGGAAGCAGCGTTTTATCAAGCTGTGGTGGTACAAAAAAACATATCGGATTACAACTATATTCTTTGCGTGAAGACATCAGTGATTTGGGAATTCAAAAAGTTCTCGAAATTGTTGCTGCAATGGGATATGTCAATCTCGAAACAGCCGGATACAGCGACGGTAAGATTTACGGCACAGATCCCGCTGAGTTCAAGAAAATGGTAAACGATTTGGGCATGAAAGTTACCAGCGCTCACTTGGGACGTAACTTGAGCGACAATCGTAGTGAGGACATGAACTGGTGGAACAAAGCTGTTGAAGCACATGCAGCTGCCGGCATGAAATACATGATCATGCCTTCGTCGCCGCTCAAAAATGAAGATGCAACCTTAGATAACGTCAAAAAATACGGCGCATATTTTAACGAAATTGGTTTGATCTCAGCTGGAGCTGGCATCACTTTCGGATACCACAACCACGCTTTCGAATTCGAAAATAAAGTAGATGGTGTTCCCGTGTACGACCTGTTATTGGAAAATACCAGCGAAAGTCACGTGATTTTTGAGAATGATGTTTATTGGACACAAGCAGGTGGTTACAATCCTGTTGATTATATGAAGAAGTATCCCAAAAGAATCAAAGTTCTTCATATTAAGGATGAAAAAGCGATCGGAGCCAGCGGAACCATGGATTTCAAAGCCATTTTTGATCAAGCTTATGCCAACGGCATTAAAGACTGGTATGTAGAGGTGGAACGTTACGACGGTACCCCGCAGGAAGACGTGAAGAAAAGTTACGATTTCTTGGCAAACGCTTCTTATGTTAAATAAAACCGTTAACGCGGTATTACTATAAAAGGCAAGCAGCTTAACGTGTTGCTTGCCTTTTTCAATATTATCAAAAGAAAGTTGCCCCACACATGGATTTCTTAAAAAAGTTATGGAATAACGTTGTTATCAGAAACATACTGATATTAGTTGTTGTTTTCTTCATTGTATTTTATGGATCATTAATTGTTTTGCGTTTTTACACCCATCACGGTGAGGCCTTGTCAGTTCCTGATGCCAGAGGATTGTCAATTGAAGATGCAGGGAAGTTGTTGGAATCTAGAAAAATGAGATGGCATTTGTCTGATTCTGTGTATGTCACATCTGCAGCTCCGGGCACAGTAGTGAGTCAAAATCCTGAGCCGAATGCCAAAGTCAAAGAAAACCGCAATATATTTTTGGTTATCAATGCAATGATGCCCGAAAAAGTAAAAATGCCGAATGTGGTTGGTGTTTCATTAAGGCAAGCGCAATCCATATTGACTTCCAGTGGATTGAACGTAGGAAAACTTAGATATGAACCCGATATTGCCCAAAACAATGTCTTAAGACAAGTGTTTGAGGGAAAAGTCATAACTCCGGGTACAGAAATTATAAAAGGTTCAAATATTGACCTTGTATTAGGGCAAGGATTAAGTGCACAACGGGTGCAAGTGCCTAATTTGGTTGGATTCAGTTTAATAGATGCTCGTAGTGAACTTACAAAATATTCTTTAAACTTTGGCGTTGTTATATATGATAAATCCGTGGCAACCAAGGCCGATTCGATCAAAGCGTTTATTTGGCAACAAAAGCCAGTAAATGCCGAATTGCAACTCGGTTCTCCGGTTGATGTATGGTTAACAGTCGATGAGGCCAAAAAGCCAAATACAGCACAGTCAGAAATAGACAAATAAAACCATGAGGGGCATATTGGTCATATTATTGTTGCTTTGCAGCGGATTCATATCTGCCCAGCAACCGGGATTGGTTCAACTTGACCATAATCCCGTATTGATCAATCAGCCTCCTCAAAAATCTTCACTTAAAGCTGCGCAGAATATTTTGCTTAGCTTACCTTTCATTGACGATTTTTCATACAATAGCGTATATCCTGACCCTGCATTGTGGGAAAACAATATGGTTTTCATCAACAATGACTATCCTGTCCAACCGCCTAGCCTTGGCGTTGCAACGTTTGATGCATTGGATGCTAATGGGCAAATATATAGTGCAGGAGGGAAAAAACAATTTTATGCCGATACCCTGACTTCCCACCCTATTGATCTGGGCGTTGCGGGATTACAAAATGTGTACTTGAGTTTTTTTTATCAACCTCAAGGTATGGGCGATGCTCCTGAAGAAGGAGATTCGTTGATTCTTCAATTCAAATTGGCTGACTCCAAGGAGTGGCGTAGTGTGTGGAACTGTCCCGGATCGACTGTACAACCGTTTAAACAAGTATTGATACCATTAGGAAACGATTATTATCAAACGGGATTCCAATTTCGTTTCATGAATATCGTTAGTCTGGAAACTTCTGAGGAAGGAAGGACAAGCAATGCCGATCATTGGCATATTGACTATGTGCGGTTATTTGATGGCCGTAACGAAAATGATACAGCCATATTCGATGTCGCGATGATCACGCCGGTTCAAACACTGATCCAAGGTTACCAATCCATTCCCTGGAATCAATTTCAGATTGCATTTGCATCATTGATGAAACCGCAAATCGGCATGACATATAAGAACAACGATAATGTTACGCGGTGGGTTGCTGATCGAATGTTTGAATTTACCGATTTGTACACATCCCATAAAGTACAAATTGCATCTGCCGGCTCGGAACAAATTGAAGCCGAGCAAATCATTACGTACAATGAGGATATTCGCAATCCCTTTACTACGCCATCGATTGATTCTGCCTATTTTGAGCTGAAGAGTTATTTTATGACCGATGCGGGCGATAAAAAAGAGAACGATACGGCAGTTTTTTATCAACTATTTAAAGACTTTTTTGCCCGTGATGATGGGATTCCGGAAACAGGGTATGGTATTTATGGAAATAATGCACAAGGGACGCAAGTTGCTGTTCGTTATGAAACATATAGGCCTGATAGCCTTAGGGCAATAGATGTATATTTTAATCCTGTTGCAAAAGATGCGACGTCCAAATATATCTTTCAAATAGTGATATGGGCGGATGATAAAGGG
>JAVBPN010000052.1:0-9048 GCA_031549585.1 Bacteroidales bacterium | reverse complement strand
GAGATATACTTGCCGTACTTCCTGCCAGTTTTTTATTGAGCGCTATTTGATCAAAACTCCCCAATCCACTCATAGTGATAATGCTAGGAGCAAGCATGGCCGACATATAGTCTTCATCTAAATATAACGAAGTCCCTCCGGGACTAAATCCGGAAAATAAGATTTGATCGTTTTGAAAATTGGTGGGTTTCAGAATAGCCTGAACTCCATTAATGAAAGTCAGTTCCACAACACCAAATTCGAGAATATCCTTACGGCGCAATACTCTTCCAGATTCCGGTTTTTGGGTAAACAATGGCTCGTCGCTCACCTGATCGACATACGCATCAACAACTATATCTTTGGAGTCATGCAATATCTGAATTAATTCGCTTTCTGTAGGCACTTTTATTCCGTTTTTATCAGGAGCCGTGACTACCAAACAAATATTTTCATCGGTAAGCCATTTGCCAGTCAAACGATTCACTTCGTCCAAAGTGATTTCCGGAAGAAACTTTTTGGCATAATCCGCTTCCATCTGAATACCGGGCACGGGTTCTTCATCTATAAAGTTACGCATCAATTCGGAAATTAATGTTCCCGATTCCCGTTTGTCTGCTTCTTTCAAATACTGTTCGTACATAGTTAAAATCTCCAACTTCGTCCGATCCAATTCGGTTTGGGTAAAACCATGCTGCTTGATACGCTCAGTTTCTATTAAAAGATCTTCTAATGATTCATTGATCTGGTTTTCCTTTGCCACTGCATATAAAGCATACGCATCAAGAGGCCCAAGAAAACTTGAATAACCAGAACCAGCGGCAATAAAAGAGGCATCCGGATACTGCATTAATTCGTTAAGACGCGCATTGAACATACCATTATAAAGATTGGCAATGAGCATATCCCGATAATCGCCTACTGTTTTTTCTATTTTCTTTGGATGCTTGATGTACATCTCCACAGAGCTGTATGTAGCTTCTTTATCGGTTACAATAGCGATCAACGGATCACTGTTTCCGGGAATATCGTATTGCACCCTTGTCTTTTCATTGGCCGGATTCTGAATACGCGAAAAATGTTCGATTAATTCTTTTCTTACAAAAGCCGTATCCATATCGCCGACTACAGCAATAGCCATTAAATCAGGACGATACCAATCCTTATAAAAACTCCGTAATTCTTCGTATGGGGCATTTTTTACAATATCCATATCACCAATCGGCAGCCTGTTGGCATAACGAGAACCTTTAAGAATAATTGGAAAATATTTTTTCTGCATGCGATCTTGTGCGCCTAATCCCAATCGCCATTCCTCCACGATGACGCTTCGTTCTTCGTCAATATCCTTATCGGCAAATGTGACCTGATGCGCCCAATCTTCCATAACCTGAAAGCCTTTTTCAATCAAATCGGGACGATCCGAAGGCACCTGCAATTGATATACGGTTTCATCAAAACTGGTGTAAGCATTCAAGTCCGCACCAAATTTCACACCCATTTCCTCAAGAATGTTGATCAATTCGTTTTCCTTGAAATTCTTTGTGCCATTGAAACACATATGTTCCACGAAATGCGCCAATCCTAATTGTTTGTCCGTCTCACAGATTGATCCGGCTTTGACTGCCAAACGAAATTCAATACGCTTTTCCGGCTTAGCATTATACCTGATATAATATGTCATACCATTATCAAACTTGCCTATTTTGACAGACGGATCTAATGGTAATGAGGATTGCAGATCGTAGTCTTGCGAAAAAGCTACGGAAAACAAGAAATTCAAGGCACAAAATATGCCTATATGTTTCGCCTTGATTAAAAATGTCTTCATGGTTACATTAAGTCTAAAGGTACAAAATTATACGAATATTATCTATTTTCATCTGTTTATACTTTTATTTTTGAAGATCGGATACCCACTTGGCCAAGCGAACAGGGAATATGCCATACACATAACTATGTCTATCAAATAATTGAATATTAACTTAAATATCATTAAATCAGCATAAAGCCAATATTCGAAAACGTCGATTATTTAAGCAAGAGTACTTAGTACAACCTTTATATGCATAGTTATTATTATTGCCAATAAAAGAGTACTCTTAATTACTTTTTTTTGTAAATCTGACCATAGAATAAAATATGTTTACAAACCAATATATCAGAAACAATTTTGCTTGTTTCGTTGTTGTCTCCTGTGAATAAAAAACTTCAATCAGTTTCCAATGAAAAAAATACTTATATTAATAATCATCAGTGCGCTCAGTTGTTCAGCTTGGGCGCAAAAAAGCAGGATCGATTCTATGGCAGTGTATCTGTTACAACGCAGTTCGATAAACCTACAATACTTAGATGCTTGCAGTTTTACTTCGCAAGTAACATATGACGTATGGACGGAAGACTTGGGATTGGTTAAACATAGTTATACCGATGACGTTTCCATACAGTTTCCGGATAAAATGGCGGTTCGATCCGAAGGAGATAAAGGCCGTAAACAAATGGTGTATGATGGAAAAAAATTTTGCATATACTCCTATAATAACAATACGTATGTCCAAATAGATGCCCCTGCCTCAGTGATTGAAATGATCTATATGGTGAGCTCCTACTACGGAATAGAATTTTCTGCTGCTGATTTTTTCTATCCGACTTTTGTGGATGACATATTGGCGACAAGTGGCCACTTGTATTATTTAGGCCTTACTCAAATTGACAACAAATGGTGTCACCACATTGCCGGCACGGACATGAGCGGAAGTAATTTTCAATTTTGGATTTCCGACGATCAGCATTTTTTACCTATAAAAATGGTGATCGTTTACGGAAAAGAAAAAGGAAGCCCTCAATATGAAGCAGTTTACAAAAATTGGGTGCTTAATCCCGTTTTATCTTTTACCTTATTTGAATTCACTCCTCCTCCACAAGCAAGCATTACAAAACTAACCCCTTTGTCTAAATAATAATATTCTACGATCATGTATACTCATAAAATTAAAGTTCCTTTCTTCGTTCTTTTTCTCATTATTGGACTGTTGTATTCTAACATTGTCCAAGCGCAAAGGTACTATCACCCCGCTCCCACAGTAGTGACCCGCACTACTACCGTATACCGGAACCCGCCACGTCCATATCCACCACCACGTCCGGTTCCTCCTCCACCTCGCCCAGTTCCTGTGCCTGTACCAGTTCCTCGCCCAGTTCCCGTTCCGGTGCCGTATCATCCATACCATCCTTATTATTACCATCATTATGTTCCTTATTATTGGGGTCCGGCATGGCATCCCATAGGATTCATGGTAGCAACTTTAACCACAGCAGCTATCATCGTTTCGGTAAATAATCAGCAATACCACTATGATGAAGGAGTTTATTATATCAAATCATCCGACGGATATAAAGTAGTTCCTGCGCCGGTGGGCGCTACAGTCAGCTCCTTACCATCTGGTTACAGCACCGTAGTAGTTAATTCAAACACTTACTACTACTATGGAGGAGCATATTATGTCAAATCAGGGTCTTCGTATAAGGTTATTGCGCCTCCCACAGGAGCTGTTGTTTCAAAAATTCCCGATGGAGCAACAGAAACAACCGCAAACGGACAAAAGTATATGGTATATAACGGAACGTACTATCAACCCATATCCCAAAACGGAGATGATGCCTATGAAGTAGTAGTGATCAAATAAGATTAACGAATCATTAATGATAAAATGCCCGATCGGTATGAAAGCCAATTGGGCTTTTTATTTTGAATATCAAACAAAAATTTGATTCGCTCAATTAATAAAACATAGACGGATTAGCTGCCAAATTAAAGTAAGGAGTAGGTTTTCTAACTTCCTGTTTGGGTTGAAATAAATACGGATTTCCTTCTGTATCGAGCATCGGTACGTGGGAACTTTTTGGGTTAACCCATTTGGCAGGAATAAATGCAAAATCGTGGATTAACTTGTTTTGGAAAACATGACGCACTTGTTCGGCATCAATACCTGCATCAGCACGAACACTTTGCCCATATCCCAAATCTTGCTGTACCTGTAAACTAAGCAATCCATTGGAATAATTCCCATACGAAGCAGGCACTTTATATCCATTACGAGAAGGATATCCGGGATCTGTTATGCGAGGACCTTTTTCGCCACCTGTCCATAATACTGAGTTAATAGCAAATATGGTTCTCTTTTATCTATATTGAATGGTCGCCGCCGCAGTACGATATCGATCGTGTTTTCCAGCAAACAAGTCATTTTCTGTAATGATATTTACACGGTATAGTTGGAAAGCAACCGTACCGGTCGACTGCGACGTACCAATCGGATCGCGATACAAGTTGTACGAATATGCAAAAGCATACCGGCGTTTGGTTTGGTTGGACACGTTATGAATAAACGGATTCCGGATGCTATCTTTTTTCCCCCACGAAAATAAGAGGCCTGCATATCCATTGTATTCCCAATATTTACCCGGAGGTCCTAAATTTTTAAAATTATAATATCCTCTTAATCCCGTATTTAGTTGTATAAAGTTGTAACAAACCCATGCAGAAGCAAATATACCAATACGATCCATCTTATTTCCCAAATAAATAACCACTCCGGCAGAACCTCCTGCATGCCATTCTTCAGCACGAATTGGTTTCGTCATCATCAGGAATAAGAAAAAAAAACAAATTGCCCGAATCGGTATGGATGATTCCTGCATAGCCGGTATTATTTTTTAATACCCCTAAGGACAAGTTCTTTTCTTTTGTAATCAATCAATGCTTTGTATTGTAGCAAAAAATCGCTTCCTAATAAGCCGGATACTTTTTTATCGGAAAATTTCTGATATAGTTCATTCACATGGCTTAAATCAATTGTTACCACTTGCCAATTTTTACACTTTAATTCACCCAATTTGAATTTCTTGACCTTACCTATATCTGTATTTAGTTCTCCGGCATGGATTCCAGATGATTGTATTTCCGGTTTTTTGCCTTTTAACTTCACTGTATGCACTGATGCCTTATCAAAAACTGTTTGGGATGCCCCCGTATCAATTAATAAGTCGCATGGTTTACCATCAATTTCACCACGAACAAATAAATGATAACTACTGTCGTCTCCCAACGTCACTATATCCATAGGAATTACAGATTTCATATATCTACTTTTTATTTTAAAATCTAATTATTCAGCATAATAGATGCCACCACTTTTGCAGCATCCGTTATATTTTCTTTCCGTCCAATATCAATCCATGTACACTGATTGTCTGGCATCACCATAACATCATAAGAAGAGGCAAGACGCAAATATACATCCATGATAGAAAATGCTCCTTGCTCCTCTATTAATGCCAATAGTGCAGGGCTGATTACATGAATGCCACTAAATGCAACCGGATATAAATCCTTTTCCATCCGTGACATTTTAGTTTCTCCAGTAAGGTTATTATGCCAACCACATAATAAGTGGCTGTGATTTACCAAAAGTGAGCGCGAGGTCTCCCTATCCTTTACCGACAAAGTCGCCAAAGTCTTATTTTTTAAATGATATTCATACAATGCCTTAAGATTTGTGTTGCAAATAATGTCCACATTATGAACCAAGAACGGCTCATCAAAAAAGTGTTGCGCTTTTTTCAAACCACCTCCGGTATCCAACAATTGATCCCGTTCATCTGAAAAATGGATAACTGCACCAAATCCATCATGGGAACGAACAAAATCAATCACCATATCGGCAAAATGGTGCACATTGATTACAATTTCATTAAATCCGTATTGAATCAACCGCCGGATGATCCACTCGAGCATCGGCCTTCCTCCCACCTCCACCAACGCCTTAGGGCGATCATCAGTCAAAGGTTTCATCCGGGTTCCTAATCCGGCAGCGAATAACATGGCTTTCATATAAGTGACATTCAAGGTTCAAAGTTCCGAGTTTAAAGTTCAAAGTTCAGACTATGAAGCAACTGCCAATGCTGCAATACTGACTTTAGCCCCTGCGGATTTTTGTATCGCCCAAACACACGCTTCCAATGTAGCACCGGTAGTGACCACATCATCAACCAATAGAACATGTTTTCCGCAAAATTTATCCGGATCAGCCAAATCAAAGCCGGTATCAACACTCTCCCATCGCTCGTAACGTTTTTTACGTGTCTGCGAAGTAGCACGCGAACAACGAATCAAGGTATTCGTATTCAAATCCTTACCTAAAGATTCGCCAATACCAGCTGCAATCCATTCGCTCTGATTATATGTTCTTTTTCGCATTTTATCCGGATGCAGAGGAACAGGGACAACCGCATCCACATTTGCAAAGTTTGTATTGCGAAGGCAGTTCCCCATCTGGGTTCCTAAAAACTTTCCCATTTCCTTTTCGCCCCTATACTTGATTTGGTGCAATAAACCTTGCACTTTATTTCCCTTCTTAAAAAACAAATAGGCCATGGCCTGTTCTATCATAACCCGTCCCCAAAAGATTTGTTCTACAGGATTATCTTTGGTTTTATAAAAATCGGTAACCGGCAGGTCATACAAACAATGACTACATAGATATTGCTCGCCATGTTTCAATCCTGTCGAACAACATGCACAAAGATTCGGATAAAACAAGGCCACAAATCCATTTACCCAATCGGCTACCGCAGCATTCATTTTTTGCGAACCAACAATTGTTCTGTAAATCTTTTCAATTCGTTTTTTCTCGCAGGATCAGCAAGCTGAATATCCTGTAAATGCAATTCGGCTTGTTGATAATATGCAGCAATTGCTTCTTCTGCTTGCAAACCAACTGATAGTTGTTCATACAAACCTTTTACTTGCCGTATTTTTTCTTCATCAGGCATATTTTTATTTTGCAATAATGCCAACAGTCGATTTTTCATTTCTTGATCGGCACGTTCTAATGCTGTTAACAATAAAAAAGTTTTTTTAGCGCTCAGAATATCGCCTCCTGTGGCCTTTCCAAAAACTTTTGGATCGGAATACACATCCAGCCAATCATCTTGTATTTGAAAAGCCAATCCCAAGGATATGCCATATTGATAGAGTTTTTCTGCATCTTTATCTGACGATCCTCCACATAAAGCGCCTGCTTTGAGGCATGCTGCCAATAAAACAGCCGTCTTCTTCCTGATCATCCCAATATACTCGTCAATAGAAACATCCGAACGTTGCTCAAAATCCATGTCGTCCTGCTGTCCTTCGCATACTCCGAGCGCTGTGCGTGTAAAAATATCGAGTAATTTTGGACATAACACCGGATCAGATTGGCTCATATATTGGTAAGCAAGTATACACATGGCATCGCCTGACAATATAGCTGTACTTTCAGACCAGCGACAATGCACAGTAGGCCGGTTGCGGCGTACATCGGCATGATCCATCACGTCGTCATGCACTAACGTAAAGTTATGAAATACTTCGAATGCTACAGCCGGCATCATAGCCCGTTCTATCGAATCGGAAAATAAATTACATGACATGAGTAACAAAGCCGGACGAATACGTTTTCCTCCCGAAGATAAAACATAATCGATCGGTTCATATAATGATGCAGGTGTCTTTTGATCGATCTTCAGCTTCTTTAAACATTCTTCAACCATAGAAGAACATTGTTCTATGTGATACAGCATAAATGGATAATTTATATGTTCGCAAAGATACAATAATCCAAGTAAGATATCATTTTATGGATTTTTTTGGACAATTCGTCAAAAAAAAAATAACAAGGATTGAAAATTAAATAATATTTATTACATTTGTTCCGTTATTTAGATGTTTTATTATGAACGTTATTAGAAAGAATCAAAAACCTAATACAAATATGAGAACAAAAATTTTTCTTTTTGCTTTAGTTGTTGTAGCAATTAGTTTGAGTGCTTGCGGCGGCAGCAACGGAGAATCCAGTGCCTGCGAAATCGAAACATTTTCAACGGAAGGTAAGGCTTGGACTGTTGATAAAACAAATGCAACAGTAACCGGGCCATACAGTAAGACTAATAAGCCAACGAAACTTACACCTTCTATTACCATATCGGCAGATGCGACTATAAGTCCTGCAAGTGGAGTTGAAGTGGATTTTTCAACGTCCCAAACATATGTGGTGAAAGCCCAAGATGGAACTACAAAGACATACAAGGCTTATGCATATGCAGGGCAATAACAAAATAAATCTTTGATATAAAAAACGGTTAAGAAAATATATCTTAACCGTTTTTGTTTTTAGTAATGCCAAACTGATCCCACATTCCAAACTACACTTTTTCCTCCCTGTGAATCGTATTTTTATATCTATTTTTGTAAAAATTTTCTTTTTGCATGACCGCAATTATATTGATCCACTGTCCCGACCAACCGGGTATCGTAGCTAAAGTTACCGAATTTATCCATAGTAATAAAGGAAACATCGTATCATTAGAACAACATGTAGACCGCGTTGAAAATCGTTTTTTCATGCGTTTGAAATGGGATTTAGACCAATTTATGATCCCAAAGGAAAAGATCAGCGAATATTTTCAAACACTGATTGCAACCCCGTATCAAATGGTGTTCGATTTGTATTTTCCTGACAAAAAGCCCCGTATGGCTGTGTTCGTTTCTAAAATGTCACATTGCTTGTATGATATCCTTTCACGTTGGGAATCTGGCGATTGGCAAGTAGATATTCCATTTATTATTAGCAATCACACAGATATGCAACCCATTGCAGAACGTTTTGGAATACCATTTCACCATCTACCCATTACAAAAGATAATAAAGCGGAACAAGAAGCCAAACAACTACAACTTTTGCAGCAATTTGAAACAGACTTTATCGTACTAGCCCGTTATATGCAAGTATTATCTTCTGATTTTCTGAAATATTATCCCAATAAAGTAATCAACATACACCACTCTTTTCTTCCGGCTTTTGCAGGAGCTAAGCCTTATCATGCTGCTTATGAGCGTGGTGTCAAAATTATCGGTGCGACCAGCCACTATGTTACCGGAGAATTGGACGCAGGCCCCATCATTGAACAGGATGTGATACGTGTGAGCCACAAAGACTCATTGGATACCTTTATCCGCAAAGGAAAGGA
>JAVBPN010000048.1:0-11158 GCA_031549585.1 Bacteroidales bacterium | reverse complement strand
AAACCAAAAAAAAGGTAATAGAAATTTTATCGTTCAATGCCCAAAATGAACCTAGTTTCGGAGCACCTATCATTGAATGGAACAAACGAACATACCGCCGTTTAATATTTGAATTTTCTGCTAGCCAAAGTATGTATCTCGAATATAACTGGTGGAAACGAAGGATAGAATTTGATCATTTGGCTCCATTAATGCCTTATTTGGTGGGAGAATATGAATATTATGAGCCAGATTTATATCGTGATGCGCTAAAATTCAAAAAAGGCCGTTGGAAACATTATAAAGACATACAAGAACCTCCAGAGAGTAAAAAACTCAAGAAACGAGATCTTCCAAAACCAAAGCCGGTCAATCTAAAGAAAATACAAACTCCAGATCAAGAACCTGATACAGAAACAGAAGAAACCAATACCGATGCAGAATAGTCATAAACAAAAGAGCGGTAAACAAAATATTTACCGCTCTTTTCTATTCACAAAATTACTTTATTCTAAGATTTTGATTTTGACATTACGGAACCAAACATCATCACCGTGATCTTGTATCCCGATATAACCTTCATGGTTAGGGCCACCGCAATTATTCAACAATCCGAATGCAAATGGATAGTCTGTACTTCCTTCTTTAAATTTGCTATTTTGAAGCAATGCAGTCCATTGTGGAGTCCACAAGTGGTATTCCAAAACATTTTTTCCGTTTTGAGAATGAACTACTGTTCCTTTATAAACCATAATGGTTGTATTATTCCATTCACCGAAAGGTTTTGAATTTTGCGGTTTAGCCGGGATCATATCATACAAAGATGATGATTGACGATTGCCGTCTTCACCTAACTTAGCATCAGGGTGATTGGCATTATCTAACACTTGGCTTTCAGGAGCTGAGATCCAAATAGGTTCTCCCTGAACTTCTTGAGCCAAATAAAAAATTCCTGAATTAGCCCCTTTAGATACTTTCCAATCAACAGACAATTCAAAATTTTTGAACTTATGCGCAAAAATTAAATCTCCACCATCTGCAGTATGCGCTTCTCCTGTGCCAGAACCTTTAATTTTCATAGTTCCGTCTTCAATAACCCAACTTACAGGAACAGTTTCCTTGTTGTATCCTCTCCATCCAGTGAAATCCTTTCCGTTAAACAAAGCGATATAACCGTCCTTATCCTTTTGAAAATTAGCAAGGTCTACCTGAGGCCTTTCCAAAATAACTGGTTCTGCTGCTTTAGCTGTTTCCGGTGCAGCCGCCGAGTCGGCACTCTTGGGTGCGGAACCTCCTCCACAAGAGGAAAAAGCAAAAGCAACACATAAAGTACTAATGCCTAATAAAATTTTTTTTGTTTTCATCTTTTAAAACTTAATAATTGATTCATTAATTTAAACAAGTGAATCCGCAAATGGTTAGCCATGCGGATTCACAAAATATTACATTATAGTCGGAATTATGCCGGCATAGGGGGCAATGACCAAGGAGCTCTATAGGTATGTTTTACCATTTCTGCTGCAAAAGCTTTGGCATTGATCGGTTCTGTCATCACATTATTGAAACTCGGATGTCCTTCATTAACAGAGAATTTATATTCTTTAACGATTTTAAACGTATCCGAATCGCCAATATTGGTAAATTCCATTTTTTCGCCATTCCACTGCAATTCTTTAAACAGAGGTTGCAAACGAACAGCCAATACACCCATTACTACCATTTCGTTGAAAGGTCCGGCTTCAGCAAAGCAAGAAGAAGCTTCAACACGGTTTGCAGGATTTTCCTTACAAGCACGTACCCAATCCAATTCATGGGTAGTAGAAGGAGTTCCTTCCGGTTGGTTTCTTTGTGCTATGGGGATTTCACGCAATACTTTTGGAGCATTGGGCACGCGGCCAGATAATAGGTATGGACTTGCACCATAACAACCGCTTACCAATGTATCTTTCGTTCCATAGAAAACACATGCACCACCCTGTGTATCCATATTTTTACCGGGTTGCCAATTTTTAGGCATGGGAGGACGAATTCCGCCATCATACCAATTGATTTCTACTTCTGGGAATTTTACTTTTTTCACATCAGAAACTGTACGGGCAGGATAAGTCAATTTTACAGATTGTGCAGTTGGCGCACCATCTTCCAACAACAAAGTTGACGTTCCTTGAGCTTTAGTGGGATATCCTAATTTCAAAGCTTTGAATGCAGGATGCAAAATATGGCATGCCATATCGCCAAGCGCTCCTGTACCATAATCCCACCAGCCTCTCCATACCCAAGGATGATATACATCGCTGTAGGGACGCATTTTGGTAGGGCCTATGAACAAATCCCAATCCAATGTTTCAGGAACCCATTGCCCTTGTTTCGGAGCATTCAATCCTTGTGGCCAAATAGGACGGTCGGTGAATGAATCTACTCTGGTTACTTCGCCAATCTCACCATTCCATATCCATTCGCAAACATTGCGGACACCTACATTGGAAGCACCTTGGTTACCCATTTGGGTAGCTACTTTATATTTAGCGGCCAATTTGGTAAGCAATCGTGATTCATATACTGAGTGTGTCAAAGGTTTTTGCACATATACATGTTTCCCTAACGTCATAGCATGAGCAGCAATGATAGCATGGGTATGGTCTGCAGTAGCAACTATAACTGCATCAATTGACTTGCCCATCTCATCGTACATTTTACGCCAGTCTTTATATTTTTTTGCATTGGGGTAACGGTCAAATACCGGAGCTGCGTATCCCCAGTCCACATCGCACAATGCTACAATGTTTTCTTCATCTCTCAATCCTCTAAGGTTGCTAGCTCCCATTCCTCCGATACCTACGGCGGCAACGTTTAATTTATCACTGGGAGCTTTGTGTCCTAAAGCACTCCCCATAGCATGATTGGGAATCACCGTAAAGGCAGCAGCAGCCGTCGCCGTTGTCCCAATAAAGGTCCTTCTTGATACTTTATTTTTCATAATTGAATAAAATTGCTGGTTGATATACTTAATAAAAACTAATTCATATACATGTGGGGGACAAAGATTAAAAAAAAAAATAGTTTTCACAAATGATTTAGACAAATATTTCGAAAAGAATTTGTTTAATCGTTTTTAACGAAATTACATAGTTCCTCATAAAAATAAATTACTTTTGCATTCATTAATCATATCCTTAGAATAAAGTATTTAATCTTTAATAGTTTGGATCATTTTTAATAACTATAAATCAAAAATTAGAATGAAAACCATTTGCACGCTTTTATGCCTTTGTATCCTAAGCCCCTTAATGGCTATTGTTAAATTACCTTCTGTTGTTTCGGACAATATGATGATTCAGCGGGACACACCTGCAAAATTGTGGGGATGGGCAGATAATGGTGAAACTATCAACATTGCATTCAATGGGCAAACAGTAAAGGCTAAAGCCGGGAAAGACGGAATATGGCGGGCACAACTAAAAGCAATGCCATATGGCGGCCCTTATGAAATGACTATTACAGGAAAATCAAATAAGATCACACTTAAAAATATCCTTATTGGCGATATCTGGGTGTGCGGCGGACAATCCAACATGGAATGGGTAGTAGGTAGCTCCAACAAAGCCGGAGAAGAAGTTGCACAAGCGAATTATCCAAAAATACGATTGTTGACTGTCAACAAAAACATGGCGAATGCACCATTGTTAAATGCCGATGCATCCGGCTGGGTAGAATGTAACCCGCAAAATGTCATCTATTTTTCGGCAATCGGTTATTTTTTTGGAAGAGATTTGTACAAACAATTGGATATTCCTATTGGCTTGATCAATGCATCGTTAGGAGGGACTAATATCGAAACATGGATGAGTATTCCGGCCATGTTGGCGCAACCCGATTACAAGCAAAAAATGGATGCACTGCAATCGGCAGATGTCACCGCAAAATTAAAAACAGAAAAGCCCGATATGTTGCGGTTGATGGAAACCGATCCCGGAACGGTACAAAAATGGTATTTACCGGAAACCAGCACATCGCAATGGAAATTAACGCATTTACCGGGACAGTGGCGGACTGAAAACCTAAGCGGATACGGAATTGTATGGTATCGTAAGGAATTTACACTCAATGCCGAACAAATTAAGAATCCGGTCACCATCAATTTAGGTTCTATTGATGATTGGGATGAAGCATACCTGAATGGCAAAAAGATAGGAACAACGCTTTCATACAGTGCACAACGGCAATATGTGGTAAACCCCGACGGACTAAAAGAAGGGAAAAATGTGTTGGTGGTAAAATTGATTAATGCCGGAGGAAATGCCGGATTTATGGATGGCATGGATAAAATGTTCTGCCAAATATCGCGGATGGTACGCATTCCGCTTGCAGGAGAATGGTTATACAGGGCATCTATGATGGTAGAAGGATCGGCAGAAATGGTCGACCCCAACGAATACCCGTCATTGCTATACAATGGCATGATTGCGCCGCTTACTTATTTCCCGATCAAAGGGGTAATTTGGTATCAAGGTGAATCCAATGCCGGCGCAGCATATCGGTATCGTACATTGTTTACTGATATGATTGCCGATTGGCGTAAAGGCTGGGGGCAAGGTAATTTCCCATTTTATTATGTGCAATTGGCCAATTATATGGCTCCTGTAGCAGAACCCCGTGAAAGTAACTGGGCTGAATTGCGTGAAGCGCAACATTTAGCTCTTCAAACTCCGAACACAGGTGAAGCCGTTGCTATCGATGTAGGCGAATCCGGCAGCATCCATCCGACCAACAAACAGGACGTAGGCTATCGTTTAGCCATCATTGCTTTGGCAAAAACTTACGGCAAGTCAATTGAATATTCAGGGCCTGAATACCAATCCATGCAAGTGAGCGACAACCAAATTATACTCACTTTTAACCACACAGGAAAAGGGCTAATCGCCAAGGGGAAGTATGGATACTTGCAAGGTTTTGCCATTGCCGGTGCTGACCAAAAATTTGTCTGGGCTAAAGCACGCATTGAAGGCAATACGGTAATTGTGTCCAGCGATCAAGTGAGCAATCCGATGGCTGTCCGTTACGCTTGGGCAAATAATCCAGACGATGCGAACCTATACAATTCAGAAGGATTACCGGCATCGCCGTTCCGTACGGACAATTGGAAGCTGAGCACCCAGAAATAAAGGTTTTGAATAACTTTTTCTTCATTGATAGCTAATAAACCAATTTATAGCCAACTCCTTTAACTGTAACTATTTGTATGGTTGGGTCTTTTTTCAAATACTTACGTAAAGTGGTGAGGTATGTATCTAAGCTACGGGAATAAACCACCCCGAGGCTACCCCAGTTTTCTTCCAACAATGCGTTACGTTCAACAACATTGCCTTGTTTCACACATAACGCATACAAAATAGAATTTTCCTTTTTGTTGAGTTGGATAGACTCGTCAAATCCGGTTAATTCGTTTTTCCCAGGGTCAAAATAGTATTGTCCGATGAAAAATGTATTGTTCCGAAGTTGAGGAGAAGGCTCAACGGGTTGTATAATATCATCTTCTTTACGCTGTTGGGTGGGTTGATAACAACACAAAAAAACAACGCACAATAATGCAATAACTGCCAAACTAATAGTACATATCAAAACTCCGGCCATGCGTGCAAATACAGTTCCCGGAGTAATTTGCAAGACAGCTCGAATCGCCTCTTTATCCGATATTTCCGAAATAATTGTATTGCTATGGTTCATTTCCGGTTGTTTCTTATTCGGGAGTAATGATGTTTCCAAAATCTTTCCAGTTTTAATATCAAACCGCTCAATTACAAAGGAAATAGGGATATCCCTGTCGTGTAGCATACCGGCAAACAAATCGGCCAAGCAATAAATATTCAAGGGAACAATGTGTTCACGTAAGTCTAAAAAAACACGGTTGATAAAATTTTCCGCCGAATGGCCTGAAATATTCTGATATACAATCGTATCAGCTTCGGGACATTTTCGTATAATAATGATTTCCTCGCTTCCGCAACTTTGTATGGTTATTGCCCCCAGATTTACAATATCTACAACAGGTATACGATAAGTTTGCTCCTTTTGGTAAGCCAAGTTAAACGCATCCCTAATATTATTCATAATCTGCTGGTGTTCCATTTGATAAGTATGACACACCCAAACCAATTGCAATATCAATAAAGAAATACTACCTGCTAAAGCAAATAAAAATAAATGGATCTGTTTTTTATACGAAAGCATCTGCAAATATAAGCTATTCTACAATTTTAATTGATCCAGTGTAAAAATCACCGATCATGTTAATTGATTAAAAATCAAAACTGTATAAATAAATTTGACATAAATGCGACTATTTTTTAACATTTTTTTCAATGTTTAAACAAAGATTTGATAATCCTGATACCATTATTTGAATAGAAAAATTTTTAGAAGGAAAATCGACATACGACCTTTGCATTATAAATTTTAAAATTTTTATGATATGAAAAAAAGTATTCTTTTAATCATTGTTTGTACCATAA
This sequence comes from Bacteroidales bacterium, assembly GCA_031549585.1. GTDB lineage: Bacteria > Bacteroidota > Bacteroidia > Bacteroidales > UBA4181 > JAIRLS01. The sequence continues at coordinate 4,670 of JAVBPN010000048.1, read as the reverse complement.
TGAATGTAGTTTATGCTCAACAAGCCGACACAATTGTTGTGTTTAATAAATTAGTGCACGATTTTGGCACTATAGTGAAAAGTGACGGACCTCAAACGTATTCGTTCGAATTTACGAACAAGGGAAATAGTCCGATAACCATCCAAAAGGTAGTAAGTTCGTGTGGTTGCACTACTTCGGGTTGGACAAAAGAGCCTGTCGCCCCGGGGGAGAAAGGTTATGTGAAAGCAACTTACCACCCTTCTGGCATTACAACTTTCAACAAGTCAATTACTGTAAGTATTGCAGGTGGAACTCCTGAAGCAGTTGTACTGCACGTACGAGGGAACGTAGCAGAACCAGTGGAAAATCAATAAAACACTTTTTCCACAAATCGGGTAAAACAGTCATGACAATCATTTAGGTAACGAAGCCAAAATGAACGGTAAAACTTTATGTAATGGTTGATATATCAGTGATATATCAACCATTACATATATACCGAAATAAATCTATTTGCTGAACCCGTTAAATTGGGTTATTCTGCAATCGGCCAAACATAGGTTATCATCATTTTTGATTTCGGCTGATCATTCATATTGCCTGTTTCTTCGCGGTATACCTTGAAATGATCTGTTTGCATATGTGCCAAATGGCCAGCCTTATTCGCCCAACGTTCAAACAGATGAAACTCTGTACTGTCCGTATAGGACTGAAAAAGGGCATAATCAAGACAAGCTGCTTCTTGCAAGCTTCCAGCTTGGCATTTTTCAAATGCTTTTTTGTATGCAGATACATATTCCGGTTTAATTTTGATCGGAATGTTCATAACAAATTCAAACGAATCTTTAGGTGCAATTGCTTGGCTTGTCCCTTGACCAGATTTATTACAACAACTGGAGAGAACTATCAAACCGCAACCAATAACGAATAATACTTTTTTCATGATAAAAAATGATTAAAATGTTGTTTTAAAATTAAATTCTATAAATTTAAGATGTAAAAATAATATACGAAAACTTAGGATTTATCCGAAAACTGGACCGAAGCCGGAATCAATAAAGCATCTATAACAGGCAAAACCATGGCTATACCCATGAAAATCATATTGAATAGCACAAACATCCAGTACTCTTTTCTTCTGGCTCTTCCGCTAAAGTCAGCATATTTTCTCAAAACTTTCAAGTACCATCTCATGTACTTTCGTATTTAATAGTTAATTATTCGACTCATGCAATATTGTTGTTGATATGACACAATTAACATGGTTTTATTCAAAACATTTTATTCCTTACCTAATCTATTTAGATAATTTTCCAACGATGCTTCATCCATAAATAACACTTGGCGGGCTTTGCTGCCTTCGTTGGGGCCAACTATTCCTGCGGCTTCCAATTGATCCATAATACGTCCGGCACGGTTGTATCCGATAGAAAATTTGCGTTGTATCAGAGAAGTTGATCCTTGTTGATGAATCACAACCAAACGAGCTGCATCATCGAAAAGATCATCGCGTTTACCCAAATCGATATCCTTTAATTCGGCATTGTCTTCCGGTTTATATTCAGGCAATGGCCAAGCAGTAGCATATCCACGTTGGCTGCCAATAAATTTTGTGATTTGCTCTATTTCAGGTGTATCAATGAAAGCACATTGAATACGAATCACATCGCCTCCCGATGTAAACAGCATGTCACCACGCCCGATCAATTGATTAGCACCCGACCCATCCAGAATAGTGCGGGAGTCTATTTGCGATATCACGCGGAACGCAATACGTGCAGGAAAATTCGCTTTGATCACTCCGGTGATAATATTGGTAGTAGGACGTTGCGTAGCTACAATCAGGTGAATACCTGCTGCACGCGCTTTTTGAGCTAACCGTGCAATAGGCATTTCAATTTCTTTACCGGCAGTCATCACCAAATCGGCATATTCATCAATCACCACCACAATATATGGCAAATAGCGATGGCCTAAATTCGGATTGAGCTTGCGGGCAATAAATTTAGCGTTGTATTCTTTGATGTTTCGCACCTGCGCATCTTTCAGCAAATTATATCGTGTATCCATTTCGATACAAAGCGAATTAATCGTATAAATCACTTTTTGGGTATCGATAATAATTGCTTCTTCGGCATCGGGAAGTTTAGCCAAATAGTGCTTTTCTATTTGCTCATAAGGGGTAAATTCTACCGACTTGGGATCGACCATTACCAACTTTACTTGCGACGGATGTTTTTTGTATAAAATCGAAGCAATAATTGCATTTAGCCCAACTGATTTTCCTTGTCCGGTTGCTCCGGCAACCAAAAGGTGTGGCATACGGGTTAGGTCGAATACAAAAGTTTCGTTGGATATCGTTTTACCTAAAGCAATGGGAAGTTCAGCCGTAGATTCCTGAAACCGCCGAGAATTGATGATCGAACGCATCGAAACAATTTCCGGATGCAGGTTTGGAACTTCGATTCCGATGGTCCCCTTTCCGGGCATAGGAGCAATAATACGGATACCTAACGCAGATAAACTCAAGGCAATGTCGTCTTCCAAATTTTTAATTTTCGAAATACGCACACCCGGCGCAGGAACAATTTCATACAAAGTAACTGTAGGGCCAATGGTCGCTTTAATCTTATCAATCTGAATCTTATAATTGGCCAACGTTTCAACAATCCTGTTCTTATTGTTGATCAACTCGTCGTTACTTACGACTGAGCCTTCAGATTTGTGATCTTCAAGCAATTCGATCGGCGGCATGGTATAACCCGACAAATCCAATGTAGGATCGTATTCTCCCAAAGCCTCAATATCTTCCATCTGATATGGTTGTCCATCATTTTCTGTTGCGTCGGGCAAATCGTTTGACGGTTGATCTTCAATAGTCAGTTCTATATCTTCGTCTAATATATCGTTCAGCGTTTTATCTTCATTATCCGTTTTTTTGTCCTGAACCAAAAAATCTACATCCTCATCATTAGTAGAATCAGGTTGTTCATACTCATCAAATTCATCCTCATTGATTTTTACATTTTTATTTCCGGAATTGTGCGGCTTTTTAGGAAGTTTCGGCACTTTAACCGAAGAAACGGTTTTGGTAAACCAGCCCAAGAATCCGACAAATGAAAACGTGAGAAAAGCGAATAACAGTATGATCAATAAAAGCCCCGTGCCAAACGCACCCAATACGGATTGCAACCAATTGGCCATAAAATAGCCATATGCTCCACCAAGCCCGCTGCCAAGAAACCCTCCTGTATCTCCAAATAAAAATCCGAGTATTAAAGAAAAAAGAGCCAAAGCAACAATAGATACCTTAATCGTCCAACCTAAAGGTAGCAAACGCACCTTGAGCAAGCGAAACCCAATGACCAGAAATACCAGTGGAAGAAGAAAAGAAGAAACGCCAAATCCGTTATTGATAAAGATATTGGCAATACGCGCGCCCAATTTCCCCGCCCAATTTTCTACACGTGTTTGTGCACTTGAAAAAACCTGTGACCATTCAAAACTCTGATCACTTTTCCATGTGAAAAAGTAGGAAACAAAAGCAATGAGCAATAAGATAGCAAATCCGATAAAAAGAAGGCCGATAGTCATCTTAACCCGTTCGTCTTTCATGAAATGACCAAATCCTCCCTTTTTGGGTGTTTTGGTGTTTTCTGTTTTTTTCTTTTTGGCCATTTAGGTTTAATATATGATTGCTGTCTGTTAAAACACAGATGATCTATGTGATCAGGGGACAAAGTAAATTAATAATTACAATTTAAGAAATATTAATTGCCCATTAATGATCCACAATTCACAAAGCTTTTCTTGTAATTTTTTCGTACAAAATTAGTGTTAAAATACGAAAACGAAAAAGAAGTTTTTCTGAGGGTTTAACAATTAAAAAGAACTCAAAATACTGGTTAGCTGTGTGGTTGTCAATCCGGAGGAAATGAATAAAAATATACCAATTTATTTATTGAAAAATTAAAGACATTGTTTACTTTTACGTTTTTAGGTAAAAACCTAACAGGTCTTGACCTCCTGTTAGGTTTAATCATTTATGTTGGATTATTTAAAACCGTTTTTGTATCGCAAACATGAATATACAGTTTTTAGGAGCAGCACAAGAAGTGACAGGCAGTAAACATCTACTGACATTAAACAATGGAAAGAAAATTCTATTGGATTGTGGGATGTATCAAGGAAAAGGATTGGAAACCGACCGGATGAACCGGGAATTTGGATTTAATCCGGCTGACATTGATTTCTTAATCCTGTCACATGCACATATTGATCATTCCGGACTAATTCCTTATTTTGTTAAAAGCGGATTTCGGGGACATATAATCTGTACATCTGCAACCCGTGACCTTTGCTCTATCATGCTTGCAGATTCAGGCGGCATTCAAGAAAGTGATACCCGAGATTTCAACCGAAAACGTGCCCATCAAGGATTGCCTCCTGTAGAACCCTTGTATACCACTGCCGATGCAACGGCTTGCATGAACCGATTCATTACCATACCGTATGATTTTTCTTTTCAATTACTTCCGGAAGTGTCCCTTTGTTTTTACGATAGCGGACATTTATTGGGTAGTTCGGCTGTTTATTTAACCATTACCGAGAATAATAAACAAACAACGGTTTTGTTTACGGGAGATATTGGACGGTACGATAAAATGATTCTTAAAGAACCCCAGACT
>JAVBPN010000020.1:0-2966 GCA_031549585.1 Bacteroidales bacterium | reverse complement strand
ATTGTTAAGCAAACGATACCGGCCTGCTTTCACCAATTTAGGATAGTTCATTTTTGTTGCTACCCAACGAAAAGATGAAATGTCCGTCAACCCATTTTCGGTAAGCAAAATACAAACTTGCTCAAAATTACTTCCAGTCGGAATATATAAAAACTGAGGTTCTTCTGTGTTTACCTTAATGTTAGGAGCATAGACCCGTTGATACATTTGATACGCAACTATCCCTCCAACGACTAATAAACATAGAACAACAAATAAAACAATATAACGCTTCGTGCGTTTCCTTTTTTGGTGAGCCATAAGCATAAAATAACGGCAAATTTACAAGAATTGCAAAAAAAAGCAGAAATTTGTACTTTGAATATCTAAAATAAATCATTAACGATCATGAATAAAGTAAAGCGGATCGCCCTAGTAGCACATGACAACAGAAAAATTGATTTGATCGAATGGGTCGAATGGAATTGGGCATTATTGATCAAACATCGGCTGATCTGTACAGGAACAACGGGCAAGTTGGTAGAGGAAGTACTAGAGAGAAAGCAACGCGAAGCTAATAATACACGCACATTACATATTACTAAGCTGAAATCGGGCCCTCTGGGTGGTGATCAACAAATGGGCGCTGCCATATGCGACGGAGATGTGGATGTGCTGATTTTCTTCTGGGACCAGATGCAACCGCAACCGCATGATGTTGATGTAAAAGCATTGCTCCGTATATCTGTCTTATATAATGTGGTAACGGCTAGTTCCAGGTCTACTGCCGATTTTATTATTTCTTCGCCTTTATTTGATGGAGAATACACACCGATTATTAAAGATTATAGCTCATATATCAATCGGGAATTATAACAAGGCAAAATCCTCTCTGCTTCGCAGAATCGCATTCCATTTTAGCTTGATTTCTTGCTCATTTTTTGTTATTTTTGCCATGTATCAAAAGACCAAGAAATATGGCTATTTTTTTTAAATTCCATACGCCCAAACCCAAACAATTTCATTACCGTCCGCTCTATTATGACGAACGGAAAGAACGTTTGGAAAAAATGAAAGCGCAGGCAGAGGCAGAAGCAAAAGCAGGAAAAAGTGGACGTTATATCGGATTGCAAAAAGGTTTCTTATCCGAACATAAGGCCCAATCAAAAGGGGGGAAAGTAATCTTGCAGCAGAGCTCATTGATACGTTTGATATTGATCTTCGTATTGGTGATGATAACTGTTTACGTCATTTCAAAAGTTGACCCCGAGCTTTTCCAGCTTTTAATCAAATAATCATAGCCTCTTTACCAACGCCAAATGACTGATATAATAAGGCTTCTTCCCGATTCGGTGGCCAATCAAATTGCCGCCGGAGAAGTGATACAACGCCCTGCGTCGGTATTGAAAGAGTTGGTAGAGAACGCCATTGATGCCGGAGCTTCCTCTGTAGATGTATTTTTAAAAGATTCGGGCAAAACGCAAATACAAGTGATCGACAACGGGTGCGGCATGTCGGAAACAGATGCACGCCTTGCTTTCGAACGGCACGCTACATCTAAAATCAGAGATTCTAAAGATCTTTTTTCTATCCATACATTGGGATTTCGAGGTGAAGCGTTGGCTTCTATCGCCGCCATTGCCGAAGTGCAGTTGCGCACCAAAAGAACCAATGATGAATTGGGAACGCAAATAGATATCGCCGGAACTAATTTGGTGGAACAAGTTCCTGTCCAATGTTCCGCTGGAAGCTGTTTTACCGTCAAAAGTTTATTTTACAATGTTCCCGCACGCCGGAAATTCTTGAAATCCGACACCACAGAATTGACTCATTTACTCAATGAGTTTAAGCGAATTGCTTTGGTAAATGAAAATATTTCATTTTCGCTGAAGAACAACAAAACAGATATTTACATTCTTCCTGCAACAAGCCGGAAACAGCGTATTACCCATATATTTGGCAAGCAAATCAACGCATGTTTGTTAGATGTCGAAGTAGAAACTTCGCTGGTAACAATCAGCGGCTTTGTAGCAAAACCGGAGTACGCAAAAAAATCTGCGGGCGAGCAATTCTTTTTCGTTAACGGAAGATACATCCGTCACCCGTATTTACACAAAGCTGTACTTCAAGCCTATTCTGAAATATTGCCTCCCGACCATATACCGGGATATTTCATCTATCTGGAAGTCCCGCCTGATTCTTTGGATATCAACATCCATCCAACCAAAACAGAAGTAAAATTTGAAGACGAACGGGCTATTTTTCAAATTATTCACTCAACGGTCAAAAGGGCGCTTGGAAAATTCAACGTCGTCCCTTCTATTGATTTTGAAATAGACAACACCATACCAATACCCATATTACGGGACGATACGGCAATCAATATTCCTACTATTTCTGTCGATTCGGATTATAATCCTTTTGAACCATCAGAACAACGATACAAACAAAGTTATAACAATCATCGAAACGTTGACAAGTGGGAATCTTTATATACAAGTTTTGAACAACCGGCGCAACAAGCTGAAACTTTTCCGCAAGAGCACAAAGCCCAAACCGCATTGATGCAGTTAAAAGGAAGATATATTTTAACCCCGGTCAAATCGGGCTTGATGCTGATCGACCAAAAACGCGCCCATGAACGAATCCTTTTTGAACAATATCAAAAACGGATGGGCAATAATAACAGCCTGAGCCAACAAAATCTTTTTCCGGAATCATTGGAGTTATCACCTGAAAAATTTGTCCTATGGAATGAATTGAAAGATGATATTACCGCTTTAGGCTTTGACGTGCGGCCGGCAAGCGGAACAACGGTTGTTGTATACGGAAGCCCGGGAGAAACCGGCAATAAAAGCCCCGGATTACTATTCCAAAAACTTTTGGATGAATATGAACACGAAGAAACGGATATACATCTCTAACAACAAGAACGATTAGCTGCCTTATTGGCCAAGGAATCAGCTATTGGGTATAATGAAACGTTG
>JAVBPN010000327.1:0-5862 GCA_031549585.1 Bacteroidales bacterium | reverse complement strand
TCTTCCGTATTCTCAGGTTGTTGAGTAGGCGGCAGGCCGATTGGAGTATTGGAATCAGGGATATTGGTGGTTGTTCCGGCTTGTTGGTATTGGCTCAAAAACTGGTTTAGTTTATCTCTGGATGCAATCATGTAAGTATATCCCGGATTCTTATCGGTCATTTTACGTTGTTTTTCGGAAAGCGACATCAATTTGTTATTGAAATTTTGATCGGAGGAAATGATTTGCATCAACTCTCTGGTATATCCGAAATAATACCAATTTTGGTCATCCAATTTCAAATAAATGTCCATCATGTCTCCTCCGGGGCGTTTGCTGATTTCAACCATACCATCGACCAATCGATTGATTTGAAATCCGAAAATATTACCTATTCCGATCTTTCCGGTTGAGCGGTATGACCGGGACGATTGATTCCATTTAAGATTTAATTGTGTGATGACCAACGTATGATTCAGTTCTGTTGGAAAATTCTGTACTTTCCCGAGCATGGCCTCTCTGCGGTAAGCGTTGGCTTTGGTAATCCCAAGCCATTGATTCATCCCACGCACATATACGGAACGTGACATGTTGACGCCGGAGATTCCGGGAAATACTTCAATCGCACTGGCCATCAGGGAAGCTAAGTCTTGATGGAACAGAAAATCGAGCGACATCATTACATTGAGGCTGGTTTCTTTATTGTCGATGTTGTGTATCAGGTTGCCTACTACATCCATAGATACGCGGCCAAGATCGATACCCAATGCAAGTTTCCCTTCCCCACGCATCAAACATTTGTCACGATCGAATGCCAATAAATTTCCTATGGTATCCCGGTTTTTCAGTTTGGCATCCGAGGCAATAAAGTAAATCATAGAATCTTTATCATAAAACAACATCCCATGTGCCTGTATCAATTGATGATCGGAATAGTTTTTTCTCCGCGAGAAAAAAGCAGGATAAATATGCGTGGAGTCATTGGTCAAAAACAATCCATTGTATATTTTGGCATTTTGTTTATTGACTGGGGCTTCGCTAACAGGTATCTTGATTTGTTTTGGATTAACAATTGCTTTGAATGAGAACCAATCGGGTTGTAATGATTCGCATTCTTCCACGATTTGTGTCACTCCATCGAATTCAATATGTTCGTTGGCAGACGAAAGAGTGGTTTTTCCTTGAAAACGGAAAAAAGGGCTGATCATAAATTCAGACTCTTCACTGATGGCGCCTTTGGCAACAGTGATTCCCGTATTGTCGGAAGCAACGGACACATCAATTTCACTGATCTTTCCCGTTTCATCCACATAATTATATTTCCCTTTTCCTTCGTATTTTTTGCGTCCCGATATGGTTACCTCGGCCGAATGTATTGCATGTTGTTTGTTCTTTTCGTCAAAAAGGATTTGTGCGTTTTGAATGGGTTCCAAATTTCCGTTATTCCCGATTACCACTTTACCGTTACCGGGAAATACAATGGCGTCAGCGGTTCGGATCAGATTAACCCCTTCGGTTGTAATTTTTCCGGAATTGTAATCAAAAACCGATGCTATGGCAACAAAGTTAAGGGAATCAGCGGCAGGAGCAGTCGAATAGAAACGAGAACCATTGGATTCTCCGGGATATTTATATGTAAAATCGACGGCAGGCTTTGGTGGTTGGGTTGTATTCTTTATTCCTATGCGCACTTTTGAGCTATCCATGTCCCAACGATAGTCGTCGATATATGCAGCAAATCTATTTGCAGGAAATCTTACCAAAGCATAATCTTGCAAGGTGGTAAACTGTCCTTGCCGTTTATTAAAGTCAATATTTGAACGGACGCTATCAACTGTAATCATTTGAGTGGATCCATTAACCGGCGATTTGATGCGGAAAATAGACGAATCGGAACTGAATGTGCTTGATTTAAGTTGATGCTGTGTAGAGCTAATATCGGCTACACCTATTTTCATCAGCCCATTCCCATCTAATCCTTTCGGAGTAAGGGTTAAATAGCCGTCAAAGTGGGTTTCGGGGTCGTATACATTGAAATCCTTTTTTGATTTATAGATAAACATTTGTTCTTTCTTAGGCTCCCAATGGACATCGTTTCCTTCCGAACGGATTTCCGGATACTCTGTTCCGGTTGTTTGTTTTCGCAGTATAAACTCTTTCACTCCAGAGGCATTTGTCGAATCAGGATATAGCTGAAACCCTTCGGAATGTATAGATGCTGTCAAGTAGTCCAATTGTCCTCCGGCAATAAGCCCTTCATTGCTCAATCTGACTTCGGCAAATAACTTGGAATCTTTATAGGCAAGGATTCCAGAATCACCTGTTTCGTACGTAAACCCAAGCGAATAATCCGGTTGCACCCTTAAATTTTGACGCATATCTGCAAAAATATCGGCAGAAGAAAATTTGCCCGGCAATACGATCATTTCTTTCGATAAATGATCGATACTATCCATGACAAATGAGTCGAGTTCAAAGTAGAAAGATTCCTGGTCATATGCACCTCCTGCAATGTTTTTTGCGCCGTAATAGACACGCGAAACGCTGTCACTATACAAGATAGGATAATTGGGCACGCTTTTTTTTCCAGACTTATTATCCGGGAGGTCGATCAAAATGCTTCCTGTTACTTGATTGATGGAATTTTGTATTTTGCGAAGGATCGGTTTTCCGTATGCATCTTTTTCGGTGGTTGGGACATACATAAAGATAGAATCGACCCGGCGCAAGGATATTTTAAACGTATCATAGTCAAAATGCAGATTCTTGCCATGTAATTCCAATTGTCCGGCATCAATTTTTCCGTCAAAATCAATAGACCTGTTTTTCTTGACAAGAATTTTCTTTTCGTTGGGAGCAAAAACAACATATTGGGAATCGCTCACCATGAAATTTTGCAGCCCGTTAATTTGCAAATTATAATTTTGCATATTCAGCGTTGCATTCTTCTGTGGGGCTTCTATTTGCGATCTCAGGTTAATAACATCAAAATCTATATAATTTGAAGCTGCATCTATGAAATCATATAGCATGGGTTGGGTGGTGACGGCGTCGGTTTCACTGTCGTAAGTGACAAAGCCTAATTTTGCCATCTCTATCAATTGGCTTCTGGCTGTGGAAGCCTGCTTCCTGATAAATTGTGCATACCTGGCAGCAGTAAACGTATTAGAGTATGAATATGCAGCGCATCCCTGTATGGAAAGCAAAGGATGTGTCACATCAAAATATTGCATTTGCTCATAATAAGTCCGGTTGAAATAATTTTGGGAACGGAATTCGGCGCGCCCTTGTGATGCTCCACGTGATATGGATAAACTCATCAGCGAATCATTCATATTCCAAACCAACTGTTCAATATTCATGTACAATCTGTGATATGTGTTGGCATAAGGGCTTTGGGATGAGGCAGCTTCCGTGCGCATCATGCTTATTTCCTCTTGGTTGACCAAATATACGAATGATAGGTTGGGATGATAGATAGAATCTTCTTGAATATATATAGTAAGTGAAGCATTGGATGCGTTGATCCGGTCGCTCCGGAAAACAAAACTTTTAGATGCAATGTCGAGCCGGACGCTATCGCCTTTTTGGATATGTATTTGGGCTTTTTCTTCGTTGGAGCCCGATCCAAGCGTCCTCGCTCCTTGAACACGAAGCCCACCTTCGTACGAGATATTTGGATAAAGGTCGTTTATTACGAAGCGGTTGCCATATGTAACAAATTCGGGATAAATAGCTGTTTCGGCACTTTGATTGTGACGAACACGGTCGATCAATTTACCCATAACCGGTTCAGAAAAGTATGCTCCAAAGGTCAACATCACAGAATCAGCTTCGTAACTGGTTTGTTTCATGTTGATCGTGTACTTGCCCAAACGAGCTGATAAATCTCCGGAGCTAAAGTTGGCACGTTCCCATGTTACTAAGCCTCCTTGCCCTACCCATTTTTGTTCCAAAAAATCAACTCGCCCGGCAGTTTGCCCGATTACGATGCTGTCGCGTTGAGCGTAACAGGTAATATCGCTTGTCCCGAACACAACTAAGACCTGTTCGCCATTGAGTTCAAAACGATATTCGTTGGTTGATGTCTTCCAAGTGCTTCCGGCAGAAGAAGCAATATATTGTTTGGTTAGCAAATTATGTGTGTCTTGCATTAAGCTTTGTAGTAGGGTAGCCGTAGTTCTGCGATTTTTACAAAGCACGGATAATGATTTCATCCAAACATCATAGCCTTTGGAAGTATTTTCCGGTTTCTTGAAATCCAACAGGCATTGCCAAAACATAACATATTGGATATTCCTCAGTTTTTTTTCCAAAAACAAATTGGATATTTGTACTATTTCTGTTTTTTCTGCATCTGAAAACAATCCTTCATTCCACCCTTTAGTAAATTCGGTGATAATGGCCTGATCGTTCTCAGGTATTTTGGAGGTAAACATCGATACGACTGCCCCGGTGTATTCTCCTAACTCTTCATGGTTGAATTCTTTCGGTCTTTGTTGGGCAAGGCCTAAGGCATGAATAGATAAGAAAAGAATCAATAGGGCAATTTGAATGTATCCGAAATTTTTCCAATGAGTCATTTCTGATATGTTTTCGACAAAGGTAAACAAATGGCGGTTGATATGGAAAAATGGCGAAATATTTGTCGTTGTTTTTCTTTAAGATATTCTGATTGTAAATGTTTTATGTTAAGTATATATCAATGATGTTAATTTAAAAATGATTGCCGGATATATATGCGTAAAGAACTCTAAAAGTTAAATAAGCCCGTCATTGCGAGCGTAGCGAAGCAATCCCTTTTGTCCTTTGGGATTACCTTCGGTGAAATCGCTCCGCTAAGTTGCTTCACCCTTTGGGTTTGCAATGACGGGTTATTAGGTATTAAAACAAATAATCAATATATATTTTTTACTTCGACGTTCTTTTGGGCGATTTATATTCCGATTTTTTCTTGAGCCCGAGGTTTTGCAACCCGTTCGAATCATCTCCAAATTGTGCCCGCACTTGGTTTTTCATTTCCAGAATCGCATTGTGGAATGCATGTTCGGCTTTTACCGCGTTGTCGCGTGCCGCTTTGAATTCGCCTTCTTTTTGCACTTCAAATTTTCTGCTATCCTCAAGTTCTTGAAATAATTTCGACAAGTCGTTAATACTTAATCCCTTTTTAACGGGCTTGTATTCAGCAATAGCTTGTACTGCCTGATAGGCATACCGGTCTCCTTCAAGTTGTGAAGAGGCAATCCGTCTTACTTCTGTTTTCATGGTTTTTAATGTGTTAAGTTTCTATAAAAAGTAACAAAATCTGCTTAGTAATTTTAGTTGATTCGGAAAACATAAACTGTTATGCTTGCATCAAAATCTATACCACATTCGAACGATAAAATATGTCAACGCCATGTACTTATTTTATCAAATAACAAGTAAAAACACAAGTATAATCGCTTTTTTATTACATGTAGTTTAAAAACATATTGACGCAATAAAGTTGTGTTTATGTGCAACAAAGAAATGCTTCAATGCAATTGAGTTGTGTTGGCATACAACACACTTGTGTTTATACACAACAAAGAAATCTGTTGACGCAATAAAGTTGTGTCGTCGCACAATTGAGTTGCGTTGACATACAATTAAGTTGTGTTGACATACAACGAAAGAACAAATAGAAACAATGAACTTGCGTTTGCATACAATAACCTTGCGTAGGCACACAACGAAGAAACGTTATGGATGAATTAAGTGTCAGTTGATCCGTCATTGCGAACGAAGTGAAGCAATCCATGTATTTACGAAAGCATTTAAGTATGGGTCAAGAATTAATTTGTAAAAAAGAAAACCACAAGGGACACAAAGTTTTACACAAAGGGCACAAAGTTCTTTGTG
>JAVBPN010000144.1:0-5303 GCA_031549585.1 Bacteroidales bacterium | reverse complement strand
CTCCTATAGAGGTAACAGAATTAGGAATGGTTACTTCCGTTAAACTATTGCAACCGTAAAAACCCCAATTTCCGATAGAGATAACTGAATTAGGAATGGTATAAGCGCCTGTTTTGCCTGTCGGATATACTACTAGCACGGTTTTTGCGTTATTAAACAAAACTCCATTGTCAGAACTGAAAGAGTTATTAGCGGCATCTGCACTGATAGCCATTAAGCCGTTACAATCGGAAAAAGCGGCATTCCCGATTTCCGTGACCGAATTGGGAATGATTACTTCTGTTAAGCCGTTGCAGCCGTAAAAAGCGTAATTTCCGATAAAGGTAACTGAATTGGGAATGGTTACTTCCGTTAAGCCGCTGCAGCTATAAAAAGCGTAACTTCCAATAAAAGTAACCGAGTTCGGAATAGTTACTTCCGCTAAACCGCTGCAACCGAAAAAAGCGTAAGCAGGAATTGTTTTAACTTCGTTTCCAATATTAACGGTAGTTAGCTTACTGCAATCTTCAAATGCAGAAAATACGTAAGATGTACCCATCCTATGCCCTAAGCCTCCCATAGAGGTGCAGTTTACAGCATTAAAATTTACGGTAGTTAAATTACTGCAACCGTTAAAAGCGCCCTCTCCGATAAAAGTTACCGAATTAGGAATAGTTACAGATGTTAAACTGCTGCAATTGTCAAAAGCGTTCTGTCCGATATAAGTAGCACCCTCTTCTATTACCACAGTTGTAATCTCACTTCGATAATTATTCCAAGGCATGCCAGGAGTAGTGATGTAATCGCTCATTGCGCCTGTTCCGCTAATGATGAGCGTGCCATCATCGGTGATCTTCCATGTAAGGTCGCCTGTTGTGCCGTTTGCTACAATGATTAACGGTTCTTCATTTTCCTTTTTATCGCACGAAGCAAGAACCAACGTTGCGCACAACGCTATAATCATAAAACGCGTCGCTTCTGTTAGTTGTTTAAATCTATTCATTCTTTCTTGATTAGATGTTAGATTTAATTGTACATATTATGTTCTGGTCATATTCATTTATACGAAAAGCCGGCTAAAAAGTTTCGTTTTTCTTGTCACTTTCGTACACTTTCCTTTCAGTACGGCTCTCTTTCAACGACGTTTTGCCGCATTGCGGTCAACAGGTCTTTTGTATTAATACCGTTGCATAAGCGGCAACTCCTTCTTCGCGGCCTGTAAATCCCAATTTTTCAGAAGTAGTTGCTTTAATAGATAAGTAATCCGGTGAAATATCCATCACAAGGGATAACACTTCACACATTTGAGGAATGAATGGGCGTATTTTGGGCTTCTGTAAGCATATGGTTGTATCGATATTAATGATCGAATAGCCTTTGTTGCGAATCAATATCATGGTTTTTTGCAGCAGTATTTTGCTGTCAACTCCCTTTAGTGAAGGATCGGTATCCGGGAAATGTAATCCGATATCGCCCAAATTGGCTGCGCCAAGTAAAGCATCGCAAATAGCGTGAATAAGTACATCTGCGTCTGAGTGGCCTACTGAACCTTTGCTATGCGGAATAACAATCCCTCCCAACGTAAAAGGGATATTGTCAACCAATTGATGTACATCAAACCCGAATCCAATTCTCAGGTGATTCATTTTGTCAGGATTTGGGTTTCCCGAAATCAAATACCAAAGTGAATCTCATGGTATCACCTAATGGGCTGAGTGATTGTGTCGGGACTAAGTATGAGAAGTCAATACCAACAATATTCATCTTGATTCCTACCCCCATGGAAAAGAACCTGCGGTTTCCTTTGGTGGGATGTTCATGGAAATATCCGGCGCGTACGGCAAATAATTTCCGATATAAATATTCAGCTCCAATGCCGTAGGTGAACTCGTGCATTTCTTCTGAAAATCCGCCCGGAGCATCATAAAATGATTGAAACATTCCTTGTACGATACCCACATCGGGATCTTTACCATCAATGATTTCTCCTGTATTTGGGTCGGTGATCGGAGGTGTGGGAACAAGCAATTTGTTGAAATCGAGTGATAATCCAAGCGTATTGTTGTTGTCCAAATCCAAGCTAATTGTTCCGCCAAAACGCAAATTGGTAGGGAGGAATATTTTTTCTTTGTCATTGGAATAAGTCATTTTTGCGCCGATATTTGATATATCTGCTCCCAAGGCCCATTTTCCGGGTTTGTCGAATAACCGTAATTCCGAATGGTAATATACGGCTATGTCGGCTGCAAAAGAATTACCGGCTTTTGCTTTCATGCTTGAGTTGGAAATACCCGAAGCAATGTCTGACCGGATATACCGGAATGCCATTGCAGCGCTGATATTGTCGGAAAACATCCGGGAATATCCTGCATCAATAGCAAATTCATTGGGCTTTCCTGCTCTCAAGACCGAGCCATTAATATCTGTGAAAATAATATCGCCCATATCGAAGTAGCGCAATGATGCTGCCACTACCTGATATTTCCCAAAACGCTTGTATCCGGTTAGATACAATAAGTTCATGTCGTCGACTAGTTTGCGCAACCAAGGAGAATAAGAAAGGGCAACGCCTCCCTCATGTTCAATAAAGGCATATTTGGCCGGATTCCAATGCATGGAATTGGCATCGGGAGTGGTTGCAACTCCTACATCACCCATAGAGGACGACCGCGAGTCCGGCGCTATGGTAAGAAATGGAACTGCTGTTGATACACTATTGACTTTGTCCCGTTGGAGTACGGTTTGTGCCGCTACGTCAAGCGTTGCAACAATCGCAACAAGACAAGCAGCAGTAATTATTTGGAATAACTTCATTCTAACTAAATATTGATAATTGTTCATTAAATTGAACGTTTGTATGCTTTAAGTGTTTGATTTTAAATTACTAATATTGATCGAAATCAAATCTAAATTTACTAAAAATGCTATAAGATAAAAACGAAACGAACATTTTTTTATTGCATTTGATTTAATACATCAATGACATCTTTGTCGTTTCCGATACCTTTTGTCCGGTTTTACTGGATAAAATGATCCGGCAGATGTAAATGCCTTGCCTCATTTTGTTGCCACGCGAATCGAATCCGTTCCATCCGAATTGGCCCGAAGTATAACCTTCCGAGTAAAGCGATTGTTTGCCGGAATAAAGCATTCTTCCTGAAAGGTCAAATATTTGAAATTCAACCTCAACTGCTTCATCAGGACGATTATATTCAAAATATATATACGTATAATCCGAAAAAGGGTTTGGATAATTATATAAATTTCTGATTTGCAGTGATGACGAAGATGTAACCTTGAAATGGAGGCTGGCTTCCGACATGTTATTTACTACGTCCCATGCTTGAAACGTTATTTCATAATCGCCGGGTGGTAATTGTGAAAATTGATATTTCACGACGCCTTTGCGATGATTGTCTATATCTGCTTCGTAGTAAGGATTGAGATAATATACAACCGATGGATCACTGCTTAAGACGGCCGTGATGTTGTGCCCAAACCCTTCTCCCGAAATATTGATCCCATTTTCGTCGGAAAGGTATGCGATCAAAAGTGGATTTTCATTGGTAATGCCACCATCCCGGAATAAGGTATCATTCATAAATAACCGGATTTTTGGGCCGGTAATATCTTCGATTGGCGGTTCTGCACCTCCTACTACAATATTGGCGAATGCTCCTGAGGCCTCTTCTGTATCGGAATACGCGAAGTAACTGATTTTTCCGTAACCGTATTGATAGTTAACATCTCGCGGTGTAACGAATGATATTTCAAACAATCCGTTTTTCACGCTGGCTTTTCCTTTGTACAAAACCGTTGTTTGCGTTTCGAAGGTCATAGGGACAGTATTACCATCGTTGTTGAGGGTTGAAACTTGCCGGGCTTTGTCGAAAAGCGTGACGTGTACCACACCATTGAATTCCGTCAAGACATTATTACTTTGATCGTTTACTGATGCTTTGATAGTGACTGTGCTGTTGGCTTTGATCGTATCCAATGGGCTTGTAACGGGTACATCATTGATAGAGATCGTCTGAACTGTATTTTTCGGGATGGGAGGCTTTAGTGCAGGATTTCCCAATAATGTGAAACATAATTTGTTTACGCTTGATCCGGTACTGATTTTGTCCATTCGCAATATGTCACCCAACATATGCTAATCGCCGGAAAGTGGTTTCGTAAATAAAGCCTTTATGAATTTGTCATTCATATCATAATTCAGGCTCGAAAAAACCAACCGGGTGGTGGTCAAAACCGCTATTCCGCCACTCTTCGGGAGCAATAATACGCTTTCTCCGGCAGTTACTTTTGAATAATCGTCATAACGGCCAAATTCGCATGTGGCTACCACAAACAACGGATAAATCTTATTCACCCATTCATTAATGTTTTTGGTATTCACTACCCTTTCTTCGGAAAGCCCCGTTTCGCTTCCGTGTCCCATGTAATTAATCAATAAAGCTCCACGGTTTAGCAAATCGTTCAATTGTTTTTCAACTTCCGGGTAACGTGCGCCATCGATGGTGGCTACTTGCGGAAAAGCATCAAAATATAATTTATTGACTGTGTATTGCGGATGGTAATTGCGGACATATTGTGCTAAGTTGTCTGATTGTATGGCATGTTCATTACTATCTTCATCGTCGGCGAGGAATCCGGTTACGTTTGGCCAGTCGCTTTGCAGTCCGGTATGCATATATTGGTTAATCTTATCTACCATTGACTGTGCCTGTTCTTTGGTTTGCACCGGAAGACGCCCAACTCCAATTTCCATATTACCCATGACCGTTTCTCCATCGTCAAGAATACCAAAATAGTCGTCGGAAGTAAACGACCTGGTGGTATGCAATGAATTTTCAGATTGATAAGTAACGATATAATTGGTATTGGCAGATTGATTTGTTTGAACGGGTTTGTTTTCAAACGATCCGTCCCCCATCAATAAAAGATATTTGAATTTTTTATTGGTAGATTGTTCATACACCAATTTCATGAAGTTACGGATAGCCGCTGGGTCCCGTTTACCCGAAGAAAATTCGTTGTACACTTGTTCTTCGGTAACTACCGATACATTCAAACCGTCTTTTATATTGTGCAAGGCAGCTAATTGTTGAGATGCGTCCAAAAAATCAGGATGCGAAATAATAATCATATCTACATTATTTAAATAATGTAGATCTTGATTATCCATTTGTGGTTTATCTGGGAATTGGGGCGATAAAAAATCTTTGGTGAAGTCAAATGCAACAAATTCGCGTAATCTATCAGTGGCGGTGGTAAAACTTAATTGTCCTCCCGAAAGTGATATATCCATTTGGTTGATA
>JAVBPN010000014.1:0-10026 GCA_031549585.1 Bacteroidales bacterium | reverse complement strand
CTTAGCCATACAACAGGCTTTCCTAATTGGCGGTTTTTTAACAAAGACGGGAAGCTGGATATTAAATTTACTCCGGGCACTCAATTTGGATATTCGGGCGAAGGCTATGAATACTTGGCAAATGTGGTGGCACATCTGATGAAAATTCGAAAAAATGAACTTCAGGAAGTCTTCAATGCTGAAGTTGCAAAACCCTTGAAAATGCAATACACTTATTTTACTTGGAATGATTCAGTGGCAAAATACAGGGCTACGGGTCATGTGGATGGAAAAGTTGCAGACGGGTATAGTATTGATGCTGAGAATCCTAATTTTGCTGCTTCCCACAGTATGCAAACAGAATCAGTAAACTATGCAAAATTTCTGATTGGAATGATGAATGGGGAATTACTAAAAAAAGAAAGTTATGATGATATGTTGAAAATACAATTTCCAGATGCTACTAATGCTGCCGAAAATCAAAGGGGAATTGGTATTGTGATAAAACCTACAGCATATGGCAATCAATACTCCCATGGAGGCTTTAATTTGAGCTTTTCATGTGATTTTATGTTCAATAAAGACCAGAAATTTGGCTATGTGTTTTTTACTAATTGTAATAAAAGCTCCGATTTGAATAAAAAATTATTGGCGTTTCTTCAAAAATAATTAAAATCGAAATCCTATGGTGTAGTTGATAGGAATATTCAACATCCAATCGGTACCTTCCCGGTCATAAATCAGCCATCTGAAATCTTCAAAGAAAACAGGGTAAATGTCATCATTAGGTGCAGACCTGTTTTTATGAATGGCAGTTCGATATACAATGCCTAATCCGCTTGAAAGTGACATAATAAACTTATTCCAGTGTATTTGAATTCCTAATTTTACATTGAAACCAATCCGTGTTTTATCCAGATCATACCATTCCCAATATGATTTTTGTGAAATAGAATTGATAAATTCGCTACGATAGTGTCCTTTATTTATAAGATAAAATCCTTCAATGGAAATGTACTTACCCATTCTGCTGCGTGTATCCTTGAACCAATACTTTACTTCGCCTTTCCATAGAAATCCAGAATATGTCGCTAATCCGGTTGTGTCAGTAGATCCACTACTGGTAAGAAGTTCATTCAATACAAAACCTTCAATACTTCTTGGGAGAATAATACCACCTTCGATTTTGGCACTGATTGATGAAGACAATACTCTTTCATAGCCTATTTGAAAAGAAGGATTTATAAAATCAAACAAACTAAGCGGACTGAAATGGATCAGATTTTTCTTTTCTAAACGTTTATTTTCTGTTTGAGAAAAAGTGATCAGCGTAAAGAAGCAAGCAATAATTATCAGTATGGCTTTTTTCATTATAATTTCATTCTATTGTAATCTTTTACCTTGTGTAAAAAGTATTTTCTGTGTATCTGAATCTACTGTTTGATAGCGCCTATGAATCAATATCTTAAAGATCGCTTCATATCTTTTGATGGTTGCATAAAACAAATGGTAAAGTTAAGAAAATGACATAGTGTATACAAATCTATGTCATTTATGCATCATCTGTTTTTACTTATGAATCTGCTATGGCAATTTTAAATAATTACATTTTGTTATTACGAACTATTATAACTATATTAGCAGCATTAGCTTTTAACATGAAAAGGAATTACCATAATTTCTTGATGCTTTAGTACATGCTTGGATCGTCGCAACGCATGTTTTGTGTGAGTTGTGATTTTTTGAATCTTAACTCTATTATTTGCAATAAGGCTAATCATTTTGTCAGTCAGAATAGCCTAAGTTAAAACCTTAACACTTATCATTATGCAACGTAGGCATTTTTTAAAAAACTCTACAGCCGCTGTAGCTGGCTTGTGTTTTTCAGGATTATTTAACACAATAAAGGCCGAGTACTTGAATTATGTTTCGGATTTAAAAATTACAGGTATTGAAACAGTCCGTTTTAAAAATGCGCATTGGATGTGGCTTAGATTGCATACCAACAAAGGTATTATAGGAACAGGCGAAACCTATCCTTTCAATGAAGCCAATACTTCGGTGATTAAGGATCTTCAATGGCACAGTTGGGCGGGTAAATTATTAGGAGCTAATCCTTTGGAGATAGAACAGATTTGGGATAGGATTTTTCGGCAGAATGCATTTCATGTCACAGGAGGAGCTGAAATGAGAGCGCTTTCAGCCATCAATATTGCCCAATGGGATATATTGGGGCAAGTTTGTAAGATGCCTTTATATCAACTCTTGGTCGGATCTTTCCATAAAAAGATCAGGTTATACAATACTTGCACAGACCATGAGATGAAAATCAAAGATTGGACATTTGAGAAAGACATGGAAAAAATCGTGCAATTCTTGGCGGATGAAGGGATAAAAACCATTAAAATGTGTCCGTTTGATTGGGCAGCATCGAGAAATAAAGGCGAATATATATCGAAAAATGAGATAGAAAAAAGCCTTGATTTGATAAGAAGAGTAAGGGATACAGTAGGATACGATATGGAAATCGGTTGCGATTTTCATGGCACATGGAATTTGCCATCGGCTATAAGGATTGCTAAAGCGCTTGAACCTCACGATATCCTTTTTATTGAAGAGATACTTCTTCAGGATAATATGCAATCTTATGTAAGCTTGAATAATGAAACCTCGATTCCTATTGTGATCAGCGAGCGGCTTGCTTCGAGGTTTGGCTTCAGGGAAATGTTTGAATCAAAAGCCGGATCCATTGTAATGTACGACTTGACATGGTGTGGTGGAATAAGTGAAGGCAAAAAAATATCGGACATGGGTAATACGTATTACATTCCGACCATGATGCATACTGCCGGAGGACCTATTCTCTGGAATGCTTCTACTCACCTTGCTTGTGCCATTACAGACCTTTTTTACGTTGAAAGTGTTTATACGTACTGGCATGATCGGGATATTCTTTATTTGGACAACTCACCACAAGTAAAGAACGGATTTGTATCACCTCCGGATTTGCCGGGTCTTGGATTGCAATTCAAAAAGGGGCTTTTTGAAAGAGATGATGTGATTGTTGAAAAAATTGCTTGAAAAGATATTATTTGATTTTTTATATCCTTTTATCGATCTTAACCTAAGCTAAAAATATTAATACCCATCACGATGCAACGGAGACATTTTCTTAAAAATTCTACAGCAGCTGTAGCCGGCTTATGCTTTTCAGGATTATTCAACGCAGTAAAGGCCGAATACTTAAATTATGTTTCAGATTTAAAAATTACCGGAATTGAAACCGTTCGTTTCAAAAATGAAAATTGGACGTGGCTGAGGTTACATACCAACAAAGGCATCACAGGAACAGGGGAAACTTATCCTTTCAATGAAGCCAATACTGCGGTTATCAAAGATTTACAATGGCACAGTTGGGCAGGTAAATTATTAGGCGCTAATCCCTTGGAAATAGAACAGATATGGGATAGGATTTTTCGGCAGAATGCATTTCATGTTACAGGTGGAGCTGAAATGAGAGCGCTTTCAGCCATTAACATTGCCCAATGGGATATATTGGGGCAAGTATGTAATATGCCCTTATATCAGCTTTTGGGCGGATCTTTCAATAAAAAGATCAGGGTATACAATACCTATACGAATGGTGTGAGGGGAATTAACGGATGGACGCTTGAAAAAGACATGGACAAGATCGTAAAATTCTTGGTAGGAGAAGGAATAAAAACCATCAAATTTTGTCCGTTTGATAGGGTTGCATCAAAAAACAATGGAGAATATATATCGAAAAATGACATAGACGAAAGTCTTGAATGGATTAAAAAAGTCAGGGATGCGGTAGGGTATGATATGGAGATCGGTTGTGAATTCCATAGCATGTGGAATCTGCCGTCGGCTATACGGATTGCTAAAGCGCTTGAACCTTATGATATTCTTTTTATTGAGGATATTCTTCTTCAGGATAATATACAGTCTTATGTGAGCTTGAATAATGAAACGTCAATCCCTATTGTGATCAGCGAGCGGCTTGCTTCGAGGTTTGGTTTCAGGGAGATGTTTGAGGCAAAAGCCGGATCTATTGCAATGTACGACCTGACATGGTGCGGTGGAATAAGCGAAGGCAAAAAAATTTCAGACATGGCCAATACATATTACATTCCGACCATGATGCACACAGCCGGAGGACCTATTCTCTGGTGCGCTTCTACCCATCTTGCTTGCGCCGTTACAAATCTTTTTTATGTTGAGAGCGTTTATCCGACATGGCATGATCGGGATTTCCTTTATTTCGAAAATCCGCCACAAGTAAAAGATGGATTCGCATTGCCTCCGGATCGGCCAGGACTTGGATTGCAATTCCAAAAAGGGCTTTTTGAGAGAGACGATGTGATCGTTGAGAAAATAGCTTGAGGTATCGTATTCTATTCACATTTCTATGTTGGGCGGCATTTATAATGCCGCTCTGAATATAAGATAATTTATGACTACTGCTTGAGGCAAATGTAAAGTAATCAGTAACATTAGTCATAAACTAAAAAGCTACTTCGGATATAACTTAAAGTCTTAAAGGATGTTTTTATCATTATAATGATAAACATGACCAACTTATGGAATTTATTTTCTGAGCAGAACATAATATCTGATTTTTGAGCTATGTTTAATTAAAATATTTAAAGCCATGAAAAAATCAGTTGTTTTAATTCTGCATTTATCTTTTTGGATTTTATTTGGTTTGTTTTTGTCTGCAATAATGGGGCTTATGTTTAATAGTATTGGACATAACACAATAGGAATAGATAAATTGATATTGATGATCTCTACAATTGGAGTTGTCAGTGCTTTGGTATTCTATGTATCTTATTTTTCAGCTTCATTTTTTTTGAAAAGAAAAAAACGATTATTCTTTTTGATAGCATCCATTTTTGTTCTTGCAATTGCATACGGATTAAAGGCTAAATTTGTAAATAACAACTCGTCGTATCTGTTGGATACTGTTGGAGTTTTTACCCCACCTTTAATTCTTATTTTCTTTGCATTTGTATTTCGAGCCATTGTTGAGCTCCGAAAAGACAGGTTGATAAAAACGGAAATGGAAAAGGAAAAATTATTCACTCAACTGGAATTGCTTAAAGCAAAAATAGATCCTCATTTCTTATTTAATTCGCTTAATAATATTGATGTTCTCATTCAAGAAAATCCTAAAATAGCATCTGAATATTTAACCAAATTATCAGATATTTTACGGTATATTTTATATGAGGCAAAAGATAATGACATTCTTTTGTCAAAAGAACTCGAACAAATTAAAAGTTTCATCGAATTGCAGAAGATTCGTACGAATAATACACATTTTGTCAATTTCAGTATTAGAGGTGAATTAGATAAGCAGAAAATTGCTCCTATGGTTTTTATTCCATTTGTTGAAAATGCATTCAAGCATTGTAAAAATAAATCCATTGATAATGCAATAAATATTGAATTTGATGTTCATTATGATATGGTTAGAATGACCTGTAAAAATTACTATGATTCGAATCTTGAAATATTGAAAAATGACGGATTAGGTATTGAAACAATGAAACAAAGATTAAATTTGCTTTATCCTAAAAATCACGAATTAGTTGTTGATAAATCAGAGCAGTGGTTTAATGTAACTCTTAACATTAAATTTAAAAATGATAATTAACTGTATCATCATTGAAGACGAACCTTTGGCTTTAAAACGCACCGAAGAATATGTAAACAAAGTGCCTTATCTCAATTTACTTTTTTCTTTTTCCAACGCATTCGATGTCATTAGTTTTCTAAAAACAAATACCGTTGATTTAATATTTCTTGACATAGAGATGGATGGGTTTACTGGTATAGAATTTATCGAATCTCTTACCAGCAAACCTCAGATTATTATTACAACAGCCTATGACAAATATGCATTAAAGGGATTTGAATTGAATGTTACAGATTATCTTTTAAAACCATTTCGTTTTGAACGATTTATGAGCGCAGTTGAACGAGTATATAATGCGATAAATAAGGAGAAAAAAGAGGATACGGATTTCATATTCATAAAAACCGAGTATCGTTTGGAGCGGATTGCCTTATCCGATATATTTTTTATTGAAGGAATGGGCGATTATCGAAATGTTCAAACAGCATTAAAAAAGATATTGACACTGCAAACCTTTACTGATCTGGAAAAGGAATTGCCAAATAATAGGTTTTGTAGAGTTCATAAATCATATATAGTTTCTATTGATAAGATTACTTCGATTGAGCGTAACCGGATAAAAATTATGAATACATTGATCCCGATAAGCGATCATTATAAGGAGCGATTTTATAGTTTGATAGGAATAAGGAATGAAAAAGCTAGTTATCAATAATGGAATAATCCCTTATTTATACCCTTTATAAACTATATTATATCCTTTCCCGATAGACTTAAATTGTGTATCTTTGCTATACTTAACTGTTAAATACAATTGTGTATGGAAAGTATCAAAGGAACTAAAACCGAACAAAACCTGTTAAAAGCGTTTGCCGGTGAATCGCAGGCAAAAAACAGGTATACATTTTTTGCCAAACAAGCCCGTGCAGACGGGTTCGAACAAATTGCCGCTTTCTTTGAAGAAACAGCGCGCCAGGAAGAACAACATGCCAAAACATTTTTCAAATTTTTAGAAGGAGGCATGGTTGAAATTACCGCTGCCTATCCGGCTGGTATCATTGGAACAACATCTCAGAATCTATTGGAAGCAGCCGAAGGCGAACATGAAGAGTGGGATTTACTTTATCCCGAATTCGCAAAGGTTGCCGAAGAAGAAGGCTTCAAAAGAATTGCCACAGCTTTTAAATTGGTAGCTACCGTTGAAAAAACGCACGAAGAACGTTACCGCAAGTTGTTACAAAACATCGAAAAAGATGAGGTGTTTCAGCGTTCTGACAAAATGGTATGGGTATGCCGTAAATGCGGTTATGTACACTATGGCGAAAAAGCTTTGGCCAATTGTCCGTGTTGTGGGCATCCGCAAGCATATTTTGAATTGAAAGCAGCCAATTTTTAATTGATCACATGTGAATATTTACGAAAAGGTGCTTGGAACTTCCTTGCGCCTTTTTTGTTTCTATACATAAAATTCCTATATATTTGCGAAAACATAAGGAGGCTGTGCAAAAAGTTTATTTTTGAGCGGAATTGCAAATTCCGCTCAACGTTATCCAATTACTTTACAGGCAATAACGTTTGGCTGAATTTGTAATTAGCTTCGCTGAGCTTTGGTTCAGCCGTGGAATGCGACTTTTGCACAGTCTCTCCGCAATCAATAGATCATCTAAAATAACTTATTTATGAGGCCTTTTATTTTTCTTGCATTATCTTGTTTGTTCGTATTTGCTTGCAATCCATCTGAAAAGAAAACCCCGGTATCTGTGATTTTTGACACGGACATGGGGCCAGATTTTGACGATGTTGGAGCATTGGCTGTGTTACATGCATTAGCCGATAGCGGAGAAGCGAAAATTCTCGCTACGGTTTCTTCCAACATGTATGAATATTCAGTGCCGTGTATCGAAGTCATCAACACGTATTTCAATCATGCCGACTTGCTAGTGGGAGCTCCCAAGCAGGGCGTTACTTATACAGATCAACGCTTTTTCGGTGAGGACAAAATTTATTGGGCAGAACAAATAACGGCACAGTACCCACACAAGATTGCTAAAACTGCTGATGCCCCTGATGCTGTTGAAGTATACCGGCGTGTGCTCAGCGTTCAACCTGATACAAGCGTCAATATTATTACTGTGGGATTCTTTACTAATCTGGCGGCATTGTTAAAGTCAAAACCTGACCAATACAGCGAATTGGATGGTATGGCTTTGGTGAAAAAGAAAGTACGCCGTTTGGTTTCTATGGCAGGGATATTCCCACAAGGCAGGGAATTTAATGTACGTGCTGATTCTACTTCATCGGTATATGTCTTTCACCAATGGCCTACGCCGGTTCTCTTAAGTGGTTTTGAAATAGGTGTTGATGTAAAAACCGGGGCAAAATTAGTATCCTCGAATATTATCGGAAGCCCCGTGAAAGATTCCTATCAGCTTTGTTTGAATTATATTTCTGCAACGAATCATAACAGTTGGGATCAAACTGCGGTATTGGTGGGAGTACGCGGTCCATCCAAATATTTTGGTACCGTACATGGCCGTATAATAGTAGAGCCAAGTGGCCGTAATACGTGGCAAGACGATCCCAATGGTCTTTATGAACGCTTGGTATGGAAGATGAATGCAGAGCAAATCGGTCAGGTGATTGACGATTTGATGGTACATCAACCAATCAGTCATTAAGTTCAGTAACATGGAGAAAAATCTTTATGGTCATTGTGAACTTAGTGGTTAAACTTACTTTTGAATAGCCTCATTTTAAATATAGCTAAGAAATATAGCCCTTTCAGGAGTGGTTATATTTTTTATGTATTTGTTTTGAGTTGATTGCGACAAAAGTAATAACGCTGGGGAAGCAGAAAATTTATAAACAAAACTTCGATTGTCTATTTTATAGTTGTACTGAGGATTGGAGACACTTTAGTATCATGTAAATTTTAAATCATCAATATGAATAAATTATTCTTTGTTGTTATCTTGTTAGTACTGATGAATAGTAGTTTTGCGCAACTGTCGAAAGTCGCTGCATTTATTGATACATTCGCAGAGAAGAATAACTTTAATGGGACCATTCTCATTGAACAGAAAGGAAAAATAACGATTAAAAAAAGTTTTGGGTTTGCAAATATGCCATTTGAAGTGCCCAATACAACAGATACAAAATACAAAGTTGCCTCAATAACAAAAGCGTTTACATCCGTACTTGTTTTACAATTATATGAACAAGGCAAGGTTGATTTAGATAAAACCATCAATACATATTTGCCAGATTATAAAGGTGCAGCAGGTCATATTGTAACCGTGAAAGAATTACTAAACATGACATCCGGTATGCACAACATGGATGAAGGCATGACACTTGAAAGAGCTCTAACAAGCGGAATACCCCAATACCAAACTCCCAATACATCATCTGAAATGTTAATCAGATTTTGCAGTGGTACGTTAGTAAACCAACCCGGAACCGTATTCGATTATAATAATGCTGACTACATTATTCTTGGGGAAATCATCGAAAAAGTAAGTGGCAAGACGTTTGAAGATAACTTGAAAGAAAAAATATTTCAGCCTTTGCAGATGGTCAATTCGGGCTTATTATCACAGGCAAAAATCATAAACAAGCTTGCCGATACTTATTTTTACAGAGACGATTTAAAAATGCTATCAAATGATTTGCCTCTTTATTGGGCTAACTGGTATGCATCCGGAGCAATGTATTCAACGGTGGATGATATTTTAAAATTTTCAAATGCCTTGTTTGGTGGTAAACTATTAAAACAAAAAACACTCGATCAAATGCTTACTTCGGGCCTGGACGATTATGGATATGGCGTTTGGGTGCACAATGATTTTAAGATCAACCACAAAATGTTTACTGTTGTAAAAAGGCCAGGTTTAATTATGGGTGCACAAGCCATGCTGTTTCATATCATTGAAGATAATTCAACCATTATTATCCTTAGTAATACCGGAACTACAAATCTTGATGATTTTGTAGCCAAGATTGCTAATGAAATTATTGACTAATAAGAATGTCTAATATACTTGTATTACCAGATCCTCGAATGGTTAAGTTCCTGCATCGCCATCATGTCTTGACCTTGGCGACTTCTCGGGAGAATAAACCTTGGTGTTGCCAATGTTTTTATATATACCTGGATGACTTATGTGGCCTGGTTTTTACATCCGATAAAACAACCCGTCACATTGCCGAAGCAACTACACAACCTTTGGTTGCAGGAAGCATTGTTTTAGAAACCAATATGATTGGCAAGCTACAAGGCATTCAGTTAGAAGGCCGTTTGATTGAACCTGATACTGATTTGTTGGAAACAATAAAAAAAGCGTATTTGAAACGTTTTCCCGTTGCCCATCTGATGGAAACTA
>JAVBPN010000097.1:0-3699 GCA_031549585.1 Bacteroidales bacterium | reverse complement strand
TTCCTGCATTTTTCACAAATTTATGATATATGATTGTTGATATACGATGTATCTCCAATCAGAAAGTAGTATTAAATAATAACAAGCTGACGATAAACAACAAAATCATAAATCGTCAATCATAAATAATAAATTGAATATGAATTATTTTTTTACATCGGAATCCGTTTCCGAAGGACATCCGGACAAAGTGTCGGATCAAATTTCAGATGCATTGTTAGATGAATTCTTACGTTTCGACCCAAACTCAAAAGTAGCTTGTGAAACTCTTGTTACCACAGGATTGGTGGTTTGTGCCGGCGAAGTGAGAACCAACGGTTATGTGGACATTCAAAAAACCGCCCGAGAAACTGTCCGCAATATTGGTTATACCAAAGCCGAATACAAATTCGACTCTGAATCGTGCGGTATCATCTCTACTATTCACGAACAATCTCAAGATATTTACCAAGGCGTTGACCGCGAAAAAGAAGCCAACCAGGGCGCCGGAGATCAAGGCATTGTGTTTGGTTACGCCTGTACAGAAATGGACAACTATATGCCGATGGCAATTGAGCTTTCACATATTTTGCTGCAAGAACTGGCAGGTATCCGCCACGAAGGCAAGCAGATGAAATATCTTCGTCCCGATGCAAAATCGCAGGTAACCATTGAATATGATGACAACCGCAAACCGGTACGTATCGACACTATCGTGATTTCGACACAACATGACGATTTTGATACCGATGTGAAAATGTTGGCGACTATCAAAAAAGATATCCAAAATATTTTATTACCACGTGTGATCAAAACATTGCCAAAACGTGTGCAAGTACTATTCAAAGGCGATTACAAACTATTGGTAAATCCAACCGGAAAATTTGTAATCGGTGGTCCACATGGCGACACCGGACTTACCGGACGCAAAATTATTGTGGATACCTATGGTGGACGCGGTGCGCATGGCGGCGGCGCATTTTCGGGACACGATTCTTCAAAAGTGGATCGTTCGGCAAGTTATGCTGCTCGGCATATTGCTAAAAATATTGTAGCAGCAGGCATTTCCGAAGAAGCATTAGTACAAATTGCTTATGCTATCGGCGTGGCAGAACCAATCGCTGTATATGTAAACACATATGGCAACTGCAAGTTGAAAGATAAAAAAGGAAACATCATCAGCGATGGCGAAATTGCAAAAAAAATAAGTGTATTGATAAAACTCCGCCCTTATGATATCGTTCACCGTTTTGGATTGAAAAATCCGATCTTCCTGCCAAGCGCTACTTATGGGCATTTCGGACGCGATCACTACGAAAAAGAAGTGGAAGTGTATTATCAGGATAAAACTACCAAAGCAAAAAAAACAGGAAAAAATACCAAATATTTTAAAAAAGTAGAATTTTTTGCTTGGGAGAAACTCGACCTTGTTCCTGAAATTAAGAAGGCGTTCGGGTTGAAATGATTAATTAATAATGAATAGAATCATTAACTATTCACAAGAAGGCTGAAAGCCTTCCCGCCCGCGAGCGTGGGGGATGATGCGTAATTAATAATTAATAATGTGTAAAATCATTATCCATCCACAAGAAGGCTGAAAGCCTTCCCGCCCGCGAGCACGGGGCAACGCCCCGCGCGAATATGCGGGGCAATGCACGCAATTGGCAATGGAAAATCATCAATTGTCCATCGCCAGTAATAAATTCAGACAACGTCTAAGCGAAATATTATTCATTATTTTTTACGCGCAAAACGCCAAATAACGTAGCCGTCTCTCGATAAAACTAACGAATCGGCATCCAATTTTTCCATTTGCATGGTATCTACTCCTTTTAATGTTTGCCTGTTCCCAATACTTTCATAGGTAAGCAGCAACTTATTGTCGTCCGATAATTCCCATTTTTTGAAAAGCAAGGTCGCCATTCCTACCGACTCAGCAGATCCATCTTCTTTCAATATAACACCTTGCGAATCTGATAAATCAATAGGATTTGGTTCTAACCAAGTGCCGCTGATAAAATAATAAGGAGAATGTGTTGTTACTACTAATTTTTCAGCTTTAAGTACTTCTGCATTTTCCATTTTTTCTTTTACATAAGTAATTTCCACCATATCTCTTAGCATAACACCTTTCACTTTTGCAGGATCTGCATCCATCGTACTGATATTCAACGTATCACCGTTTTCTGTAATAATCATCACATTGTTCATACTTGCATCGGCAACGCAGCCTCTTACTGTTTGGTGTGCAGGTTGATGTTTGCAAGAAAATAATCCTATTATCAAACTCAAAAACATTACGTTTCGTACAAAAATTTTATTTTTCATGATCTTAAATTTTAAATTTATCTGAATGCAATATTACACTTTTTTTAAAAAAAAAACAAATTCCCATCGACAATCAACAATTGCGTGCATTGCCCTGCGTTCGCGAGCGGGAAGGCTTTAGCCTTCTTGTGATACACATTATTCATTATTAATTATTAATTATGCATCATCCCCTGCAGCGTCCTCTTAAATATTCCGTTCTTGTATTGCCGTCATCACGTTGGCAGGTGCTCTGTTGAACCTCAGTTCTTTTTTCATAAATTCCATATAAGGCGCAGCATGTTTAAAGAATTTGTGATAACCTTTGCACAAGTAGTTCCATCCCGGATTGCCATAAGGATCGTTAAGAATTCTGTTTTTAGGGCATTCACCGTTGCATGCAAAAAGAAATTCGCATTGCAGACAATATTCAGGTAAAGTGTTGTATTTATCTGTTCCGAATTTCAGCTGCTTGTTGGAATACATCATTTCGTTGAGTGTTTTTGATTGGATGTTTCCTTGTTTATGGCCGGGGAAAACGAAATGGTCGCAGGCATACACATCTCCGTTAAACTCCATAACTCCGGCATGGCCGCATGTTTTGGCAAAAATGCAAGTGCCCGGATCTTCGCCCACCCAGTTGGCAAGCAGGGAGTCGAAATGCTGAATATACATTGTGCCCACATCATTACGCACCCATTCATCAAAAACAGCAATTAAGAAATCGCCCCATTTTTCAGATGGCACATTCCATGGTGCCAAACTCCCATCTTCCAATCGTTCCACGATAGGTGAAAATTGTATAAACGGTGTTTTTATCTCTTTAAAAAACCGATAAAATTCCAATGGATAATCTACATTGTAATCATTCACAACGCCCATCACATTAAAATCCACATCATATTTTTTTAACAATTCTATACCTCGCATAACTTCTGAAAAACTGGGCTTTTCGGCAATTGTCGTACGATATTTATCGTGACAATGCGCCGGCCCATCGATAGAAATACCTATCAGAAAATTATTTTCTTTAAAAAATTTGCACCAATCATCATTCAACAACGTGCCATTAGTTTGCAAACTATTGCCTATTTGCAGATGGCGGCCGTAGTATTGTTGTAAAGCGAGCGCTTTTTTATAGAATCCGAGATCTCTCAACAACGGTTCTCCCCCATGCCAGGTAAATAAAACATGCTGCATGGTTTGCGATTCTAAATACTGTTTAGTAAATTTCTCCAGCGTTTCATCAGTCATTACAAACTGACTTCGTTCGGGATACAGTTCTTTTTTGTCCAAATAATAACAATACTTGCATCGCAGATTGCAAGCGGCACCCGCAGGCTTAACCATCACATAAAGAGGCTTTGCAAATGGGGCAATAACAGGTTTTACACTCATCGGAATAATATTTAC
>JAVBPN010000176.1:0-5875 GCA_031549585.1 Bacteroidales bacterium | reverse complement strand
GTTTCTATCCACGAATATCAAAGAAATACGCATTTTCAGTCGCGATGAAAAGAAGCAGGATGATATGCGCCATCAATTACAAAGTCCGAAGGTGAAATTCTACATCGGAGATGTACGCGATAAACGTTCTGTTGATGGAGCAATGAATGGGGTTGATTACATATTTCATGCTGCAGCATTAAAACAAGTCCCTTCGTGTGAGTTCTTTCCTATGCAGGCGGTACGTACCAATGTACTCGGCACTGAAAATGTACTGGATTCCGCAATACAACATAAAGTAAATCGTATGGTTGTTTTGAGCACTGACAAAGCTTGCTATCCGATCAATGCCATGGGAATCTCCAAAGCCATGATGGAAAAAGTGGCTATCGCCAAAGCACGTTCATTGGGGAATAATGCAGATACTGTCATTGTATGTACCCGGTATGGAAATGTTATGGCAAGCAGGGGATCTGTGATTCCGTTGTTTGTTGATCAAATAAAAGCAGGGAATGATTTGACCATTACGGATCCTAATATGACACGCTTTATGATGACTTTGGATGATGCCGTTGATTTGGTACTTTATGCATTTCAACATGGGAATAATGGAGATCTTTTTGTACAAAAAGCGCCGGCAGCAACTATTGAAACATTAGCAGAATCATTAATCTCCCTTTATCGATCAACAAGTAAAGTTAAAATAATAGGTACGCGACATGGTGAGAAATTATTTGAAACACTTGTAACCCGTGAGGAGATGTCGAAAGCTGAGGATATGGGCAGTTATTTCAGGGTTCCGTGTGATACAAGAGATCTTAATTATGACAAATATTTCGTAGAGGGAGTTCACGAAGTTTCAGGAATAGATGATTACCATTCACATAACACATATCGTTTAGATATTGATGGAATGAAGCAATTATTGCTAAAATTGGCATTTGTTGCCGATGATGTAAAAAGCGTATAATCATGAAAATGACTCGTATCGGAATTACTGGGCAAGCAGGATTTATTGGAACACACCTGTTTAATTTTCTCAAAACAAAGAAAGGAGTAGAGTTAATACCTTTTGAAGATGATTATTTTCAATTGCCTGAGCAATTGAAAACGTTTGTCCGGTCTTGTGATGTTATCGTACATTTAGCAGCAGTGAATCGCTGTAATAGTGAACAAGAGTTGCACGATACAAATGTTAGGCTTGTTGTGCAACTTATTGATGCAATGGAAGCAGAAAATGTAGGCCCACATGTAATCTTTTCTTCATCAACACAAGAGGAACGCGATAACCTGTATGGAAAATCAAAGCGTGAGGGGCGCGAACTACTCGCTTCGTGGGCGAGACGAAAAAATACAAGATTCACTGGGCTTATCATTCCAAATGTATATGGTCCGTTTGGCCGCCCCTTTTATAATTCGGTGCTAGCCACTTTTTGTTACCAATTGGTACACGAAAAGCAACCTCAAATACAAGTGGATGGATCATTGAAAATGATCTATGTTGGTGAACTTGCAGATAATATATTCCAAATTGCTGCAACAGGAAAAACAGGAAAAGAATTACATTTACCTCATACAGCAGAAAAAAAAGTATCAGAAATATTGCATTTGCTTCAAGTATATAAGGATTTATATTTTGAGCAGGGAATAATTCCGCAGTTAACAGATAGCTTTGAGTACAATCTTTTTAATACATTTAGGAGTTTTATTGATTATAAATCGTATTATCCTGTTATACTTAAACAGAACATAGATGATCGCGGTTCTTTTATCGAGGTTGTTAAGTTGATGACCGGGGGACAAGTTTCATTTTCAACCACCAAACCCGGAGTTACGCGGGGTAACCATTACCACACGCGAAAAATAGAACGTTTTGTTGTGATTCGCGGGGAAGCCCTTATTCAGCTTCGCCGTATCGGGACAGATGAAATTTTAGAATTTAAGCTTTCAAGTGATCAACCTGCATATATTGACATACCGGTATGGTATACGCATAATCTAAAAAATTTTGGACAGGATTAGTTGTTAACCCTTTTTTGGATCAATGAAATATTTGATTCAAACGATCCTGATACATACTTTGAATCCGTTTAAAAACAAACGACTTTCCAGACAATCGTCTATCTTTGCATGTGCAAAAAATAATCAGAAATGAAGAAATTAAAAGTAGTAACTGTAGTTGGTACACGACCTGAAATTATAAGGTTGTCAAGGGTATTGGTCAAATTGGACGAATCACCGTCAATTCAACATATCATAATCCACACGGGACAAAACTATGATTACGAATTAAACCAGATTTTTTTTGAAGATTTAGGGTTGCGTATGCCCAATTATTTTTTGGATGCAGCAGGGAAAAATGCTGCTGAAACTATCGGTCAGATATTTATCAAGGTTGATCCAATATTGGAAGCCGAGAAGCCTGATGCGTTTTTGGTGTTGGGTGATACGAATAGTTGTTTATGCGCTATTCCTGCCAAAAAGCGACATATCCCTATTTTCCATATGGAGGCAGGGAACAGGTGCTTCGACCAACGGGTTCCCGAAGAAACCAATCGTAAAATTGTCGACCATATCAGCGATATCAACCTCACTTATAGTGATATTGCTCGCGAATACTTGCTACACGAGGGTCTGCCTGCCGACAGGGTGATCAAAACAGGCAGCCCGATGTATGAAGTATTACACAACTACATGCCAAAGGTAAAGCAATCGACCATACTATCAAGCTTGGGGCTTTCGGCACAACATTTTTTTGTAGTATCGGCACATCGTGAAGAAAATATTGGCGATGATACTCGTTTTGATAATTTGACCGTTATACTTAATACGATTGCCGAAAAATACAATTATCCCGTTATAGTAACTACCCATCCGCGCACGAGAAAAAAGATAGAAGAACGAGATATTCGCTTCAATCCATTGGTTAGATTAATAAAACCGTTAGGCTTGAGTGATTATATATCGCTTCAAATGAATGCCAAAGTAGTTTTGTCTGATAGCGGCACCATTTCTGAAGAATCATCTATACTTGGTTTCCCTGCCTTGAATATAAGAGAAGCGCATGAACGTCCCGAAGCTATGGAAGAGGCCGCAGTTATGATGGTCGGGCTGAATATTGAACGTGTTATGCAGGGTCTATCACAAATAGAAAGCGAGGTGCTTGACGGGAAAACACGCCAAGTTAGCGATTATAGTATGCCCAATGTTTCAGATAAAGTGGTACGAATAATCATATCCTACACTGACTATATTAAACGGATTGTTTGGGGTGAGTAAAGTTCTAATTCATAGCATAGCTTTTAGCCCCGATGGAGTGTCCACGGCATATCTCTATAACGATATTGCATTGCGACTCAAAGATGCTGGCTACGAAGTGGTCGTTCTGACAACAACCCCGCATTACAATGCTTTGGAGAGTGAATTGGAAAAGCAACCGCTTAAACGAAAGTGCTTAGGCACATATCAAATAAGTTATTACCACGGCATTGTGGTAAAACACGTATACCAAAAAAAATTTAAAAACTCATTACTGCGAATTATAGGATTCCTATATTGGCATTTTATGTCCTTTATGTTGGGGCTGTTTGAAAAAAAAATAGATGTTATTCTATCCCCGTCACCACCATTGTCGATAGGCATCATTAATTGTTTTCTTGGCAGATTAAAAAAAGCTAAGATAATTTATAATGTCCAGGAGATATATCCGGATTTGCTTATCGAAGAGGGAAAATTGAAATCTGGAATTATTATTTCTGTGCTGAAATGGATGGAACGCATGGTATACAACAAATCAGATGCTGTAACAACCATTGACGAGGTATTCTATAAAATTATTGTCAATCGATTTAAACAACCATCGAAGTTACATATTATCCCAAATTTTGTGGATACTAATATATACAAACCACTGAATCAAAATGGTATCATTATACCATCCGAGTTTTTCCCAGATACAAATTCGCTAAAACTGATGTATGCAGGGAATATCGGACATGCCCAGGATTGGAATACATTGATTGAAATAGCTATTCAATTAAAAGATAGCAATGTCGTTTTTTTTGTTATTGGAGAAGGCGTGATGAGGAACTATCTAAATGAAAAAATATTTGAACATCAACTGACAAATATACATTTAATTCCATACCAACCCAGAAACCTTATGCCTTCTCTGATTGCATATGCAGACATGCAGTTTATCTTTATGGCGCCGCATACCGAACGACATGGTTTCCCTTCAAAAGTATATACAATTATGGCTTGTGCCAAGCCAATGCTGGTCTGTTCAGGGAGCGACACCCCCATTGTTAATTTCTTAAAAGAAAAGGATTGTGCTTTTATGGTCGAAGAAAAAAATCAAACTATGAAAACAGAAACAATTGTTCAGATCCTTAGAACAACAAAACGTGAAGAACTGATAAGAATGGGAAACAACGGTTTTGAAAATATTAATAGGAATTTTTCAAAAGAAGTTGTTACAGATTTATATCTACATTTGATCGATTCGGTTTTAAAATAACAATACATGCAAACAGTTCTCATCACTGGTGCTTATGGATTCATCGGAACAAATCTTTCATTTGCCCTTAAAGATAAGTATACTCTTTGGGCCTTAGATTTATCAGAAAACTCAGGGAATTATTCGCGATATTTTTCATGGAAAGACTTGGAAATTTTACCATGGAATGAAGTGGATATCGTTATCCATTTAGCCGGGAAAGCGCATGATACTAAGAATAAAAGTGATGCGCAATCTTATTTTGACATTAATACAGGTCTGACCCAAACAGTATTTAACAAATACCTTTCATCGAAAACCAAAGTATTCATTTTCCTCAGTTCCGTAAAAGCTGTGGCTGACAGTGTGAATGGAAAAGTACTCACGGAAAGTGCTACTCCAAATCCTCATGGGCCATACGGAGAGAGTAAACTTAAAGCCGAAAGATATATTCAATCACAAGACATTACTGGGAGAAATGTATATATTATACGACCATGTATGATCCATGGTCCGGGAAATAAAGGAAACCTGAATCTGTTATATCATCTTGTAAAACGAAATATTCCATATCCATTGGGAGCATTTAACAATCAGCGATCATATTTGAATATTTGGAATCTGTCTTGGGTTATTGAACAGTTGATAACCAAGTTGCCCAATAATGGAATCTATCATTTAGCAGATGACGACCCTCTATCGACCAATATTTTGATCAAGTTAATAGCCGAATCATTGGGAAAGAAAGTAAAAATATGGAAATGCAATAAAAAATTTGTTTCTATAGTTGCCAGAATTGGGAATATTTGTATGCTCCCTTTTAATACTGATCGATTGCAGAAACTTACAGAAAATTATGTAGTATCAAATATAAAGATAAAAGAAGCGTTGAATATAAATAAACTACCTGTTGATGTAATTACAGGATTAAGGGAGACATTAATTACATTTAAAAATGGTAATTGAAAAGATTATGATGCAATATTTTAACTTGGATCAGTTTATTAAAAACTTTGTAACTTTTCGTTCAGAGAGCTTATTGTCGGACGATTTAAAAACATACGATCCCCAACTCCACACCCAAATTGATGGTAAATCCGTTTTGGTGATCGGTGGGGCAGGAACTATTGGCTCGAATTACATCAAGTCCATACTCAAATTTAATCCCAGGCAACTTTATGTGGTGGATACCAATGAAAACGGGTTAACCGAATTGGTACGCGATCTTAGAAGCGCTGAAGGGTACAACATTCCTGATGATTTTATCACTTATCCTGTAAATTTTAATGACCGGGTCTTTGAAAAAATATTCCGGCATGTGGGGCACTTTGATATTGTAGCCAATTTTGCGGCACACAAGCATGTGCGTAGCGAAAAGGATATTTTTTCCATCGAAGC
>JAVBPN010000041.1:0-8074 GCA_031549585.1 Bacteroidales bacterium | reverse complement strand
CACCGGGTGTATATGTAAATACACCCCGTCCTTCGTGCAAGGTAGTGAACGAGCATAGTTCCTGCTTTTTTCCGTCAATAACTACGCCTGTAACATCAATTGGATTGCCTGCTTCATCTGTTGCCTCATATGCAACCCGTGATGCAATGCTCTGGATCATGTCACCTCCTTCAGGGAAGAAGCGAAGGTTTACGGTCTTTCCCTTTTCCGGTTTTGCCCTTTTCACCGGATAACCACCCCGGCCGTATTGCAACATGTCTTTTTCTTCGAAGTTGCCTTCTATTTTTGGTTTGTTGAAAACAGGCAATAGTCTGGAAAACATAGCATCATCGCCAAAGTTCAGCATGTACTTTGTGTAGGCGCGCACTTCGTAAAAACCCGAATAGAATGGAAGTTGGTTGAGTGTAAAATCACCATGGCACTGCCCATTTTCGATGGGTAATATCCGTTTGTCAATGGTTTCCCCGCCCGGATTCAGGAGTTCAACATACAGGGTTTTGCTTAGCTGGCTTAGTTGATGCTGTTCGGAAGTAACGACGTAACATTTGAACCAGATATGGTCGCCTTGATAATAACTGGTGTTGTCAAAATGCAGGTATACTTTTTCCTGAGGGATATTTTTTGAGAAGTTACGAAGCGATTGAACAAATGGAGCTAATTGGCTTATTTCGTTGTCTAATTCCTGTCCCCAAGCTTGGGAGCCGAAAAGCAAAGAAATCACCAACCAGAAAGACAAAATGTATTTGAAGCTCAATATTCGATATTGCCTATTCATAATAACCAATAATAAGAAATTACGCTAATTTTTCTTCCTATTACCCCCAAATATTTAAGAATCTGTTGTTGTATTTCCCTTCACAAATGAAATACAAAAAATCAAAAAATCCTATAGACATGGAATATTTTAAGTGCAGATCAAAATTAATTTGTACAAAAAAATCATAAGGAACATAAAGGCTTGTACAAAACAATATGAATCACTACTTTTGAGCATTATTGTAAGCAAGAAAAATAAACGTATATTCTGCATTTCATGCCTATAAAATCCAGATTGATTCTCCTTTTGCTGTTGGGTTGCTTCGCATTTCAAGTGACTGCTCAAGAAGCATGGACATTGGAAAGGTGTATTCAATATGCATACGATAATAACATCCGGTTAAAACAGCAAGAATTGAACGTATCCAATGCTGAAAACAATCTGTTACAATCCAAAATCGGCTTATTACCCAACATTAATTCCTCGGTTAGCTACAATTCGTCTAAAGGAAAAGTGTTGGATCAGAACACATTTACTATTGTTGATGGACAAACCGTTAATTCTATGTCGGGAAGCATTGGTGGCAATGTCAGCTTATTCAACGGGCTACAGAAAAAAAATACGATTGACCGAAATGAGTTTTCCCTACTGGCAAGTATTCAAAATGTCGAAAAACTGAAAAATGATCTTTCGCTCAATATCGCTCTTTATTATTTGCAAATCATCCATGCCGAAGAACAACTCAACGTAGCTAAAAACCAATTGGAACTGACCAATACCCAAGTACAACGGACGAAAGCAATGGTTGAAGCGGGAAGTGTTCCCGAAGGTGAATTATTGGATATAGAATCTCAGGCGGCACGCGAAGAATTACAAATTGTAACAGCTAATAATACATTGGAATTGGCCAAATTAGATTTGGCACAATTACTCGACCTGGAAACCTCGAGAAATTTTGAAATTGTTGTTCCTGATTTTTCCCATATCGGAATAGAAGAATTGGGAGATTCGGTCGATGATATTTTCTCAACAGCCGAATCGGCTTTGCCGCAAGTAAAATCTGCAGAATACGAATTAAAAAGCGCTGAGAAATCAGTATCTATCTCCAAAGGTTCTCGAAGCCCGAGCCTATCTTTATCCGGCGGATATAGCACCAGGTATTCAAGTTCGGCAAATATGTTTGATCCGGCTACCATGCAAGAGTTAACATATCCGTTCTGGGACCAAGTGAAAGACGGAGTCAATTCATATGTTGGACTTAGCCTTTCCATTCCTATATTTAATGGATGGCAAGTGAACACGGCCATCAAAAACGCCAAGTTAAACCAGCAAAATGCCCAATATCAATTGCAATTGACAAAGACCACGCTTTATAAAGAAATTCAGCAAGCATATACTGATGCGGTTGCTTCTTTAAAAAAATACATGGCTTCGGCAAAAGCAGTAACTTCTTTGGAAGAGGCTTTTCGCTATACCGAAAAAAAATATGAAGTGGGCATGATGACTTTCATTGATTACAGTACGGCCAAAACACGCCTCACAGCGGCCCAATCTGACCTTTTACAAGCTAAATTCGAATATATCTTTAAAATTAAAGTATTGGACTTTTACAATGGACGGCCGATCACTTTATAAATCAATGGAATCCTTTATCCGGATAAAAAATGCACAAGCCGTCGATATCAAGTCGGTTCCTGTGCTTCCGTATGCTGATTTTTTAAAACAAAACGGCGAATTGCCTGCTGATGAACGGTATCATTGTGTCAGTTATTTCGGACATCCGACAGGCAAACAATTACAGCTGATTTGTTGCATGGCAGAGGATACCAATGGAGATATCTTCATTTCATCATGCAAAATTGATCCGGATGCTAAAGATTTGCCTTCATTGACCGCCATCCATGAAAGCTTCCATATGTTTGAACGGGAAATAGCTGAAAATTTTGGAATCACTTATGCCGACCATCCGTGGTTAAAACCGGTCAGATATGCGCATAATCGCGCCAATAAAGAAGAACTGATGAACCAATATCCGTTCTATCAGATCAAAGGTGAAGAATTGCACGAAGTCGGCGTAGGGCCAATTCATGCCGGCATTATTGAACCCGGATATTTCCGGTTTATCTGCAATGGCGAAAAGATATTGCATTTGGAAATACAATTGGGCTATCAACACCGGGGTATCGAACAACTTTTTGTAAACCAAAAACACCTCAACCA
The DNA here is from genome assembly GCA_031549585.1 of Bacteroidales bacterium. Classification (GTDB taxonomy): domain Bacteria; phylum Bacteroidota; class Bacteroidia; order Bacteroidales; family UBA4181; genus JAIRLS01. The sequence continues at coordinate 5,097 of JAVBPN010000041.1, read as the reverse complement.
AAGGATACAACTTTCGGAAAGTATCGCCGGAGATAGTACCATCGCCCACGGAAGCGCATTCGCCTTGATATGGGAAAGCCTATGTCATTACCAAACCATCCACGAATTGTTGTGGGTGCAAACAGTAGCGCTTGAAATAGAACGAATTGCCATGCATACAGCAGATTTAAGCGCAATGTGTGGTGACATTGCATATCAATTGGGAAATTCCGTATATGGTAGGCTGCGTACTCCAATCATTAACTTCTTTCAGGCATGGTGCGGTAATCGTTTTGCCCGTACACTCATTCGCCCTTCTTCGTTGTGGCATCCGTTTACCGATTCATTGGCGGCACAATTATCGCATGTATTGGCTGATTTTGAACGGGATTTTACCCAAATGGGCAAATCTCTGTTAAACATGCCATCTGCATTGTCCCGTTTTGAAAAGACAGGCGTGGTCAGCCGAGAACAGGCCGTTAAAATAGGCACTGTCGGAATGGCGGCCAGAACAAGCGGTGTAGCACGCGACATACGCAGTTCACATCCTGACGAAATTTACCAAACATTGGATCACCAGCCGATCACTTATCAAAGCGGAGATGTAATGGCAAGAACAAAATTACGTCATGAAGAGGTATTACAGTCATTGAGATACCTACATACATTATTGCGCCAGAAATTGCCAAATGAAGAAATCGAACATGCTACTCTGCCTGTTCCTAATATGTTATCAGTAGTTCTGGTTGAAGGATGGCGAGGGGAAATCTGCCATTGTGGAATCACGGGAAAAAATGGAGAATTGATCCAATATAAAATAACCGATCCTTCGTTTCACAATTGGATGGCATTGGCATTGGCCGTTCGCGACAATGCCATATCTGATTTTCCGATATGCAATAAGAGTTTCAATTTATCTTATTGTGGCTTTGATTTGTAAAAAACATAAAAGTTCATTCTTAATTATTCATTGTTAATCGTTCATTGTTCCGATGATTGAGCAGATCAAAATATGGATTCGTCAAGGAAAACAATACATTCCTGATGTCAGGGACGTACATCTTCATCAAAATTTCAGAGGACGGCCGGTAATCACCACAAAACAAACAGATGAATCCGTCCTTGCAACTTATTGCCATAACGGAGCTATTGAGACATCACCTTTACGTATCAATTTAGCCAAATGTAACTTTTGCGGGACTTGTGCAAGATATTTTCCAGAAAAAATCAAGTTTACCAACGATCATCGGTTGGCAACAAATGAACTTTCGCAATTGATGGTATATGAAGGACAAGATAGGCCTATTAGCGTCAATAATCAGACTGTTCGCCCGGATATTAAACGATTGTTTAAACGGTCATTGAAGCTCCGCCAAGTTTCAGCCGGAGGCGATAATAGCACTGAAATGGAATTAAACGCTTGTTCAAATGTTAATTTTGATATGAACCGTTTCGGAATAGAATTTGTCGCTTCGCCCCGCCATGCAGACGGAATAGTCATTACCGGCCCTATCAGTGAAAATATGGCAGCGGCACTCCAAATATGTTATGACGCCATTCCCGATCCTAAAATTATTGTTTTAGCAGGATTTGATGCGCTAAGTGGCGGTAATTTTACCGAAAGCCCTGCTATAAAACGCAATTTTATCGAAAAATATCCGGTCGATCTATACATACCGGGAAATCCATCGCATCCTTTAACCATTATCAACGGATTATTGGATTTATGCCGATAACTGATCACTATTTATAGTTTATTGCTAACAAACTAAAATCCTTTATGTCTGGAATTCTGTTTGTTTTCGTAGTTTTTATACTCATATTCGTCATTGCCGGATGGGTGTGGTATTTGGCTACGCGAAAAAAAATGCGAGCCGGAGCAATTGCTTTGCGAATGACCGCTGTATCCGTCTTATTTACTCTATTCCTATTTATTGATATGGCTATACTCATAACTGTTTTATGGGAAGGCGATGGCCGCAAAAGACCGTTTCCTGACCATGAATATTTCCATATCATCAATAAAAGTTCTGTGCCATTGCTAATTAACGCCAATTTCGCATATAGCCGCAACGAAATAGAAATGTTACAGCAAAAAGGCATTTCTGTTGATCCTGTGATCAATTTCGTTGAGTATAAGAATATATCATTACCTGATTCCAGCATTTCTCAATCATATCACGAATATTCATTCGCACTTCCGATGCTGGCCAGCCAAGATATTACTCTTCCCAAAAAACTTTATGTGGCGTTGTGTGATACTTCCGGCAACGAACTTTTTGGGATTGATTCGGAAAATATCAATACTCATGTTTCAAAAGTTGGTGGTACATTCATTTGGCTTATTGACGACCACCTATTCCAAATCCAGCAGCCATGACGCGTTTCGTTATTCGTTTGGTATTGATATACGCAATCCTCTCTGTGATCGGAGTGGGAGGCTGTATTTTCTGGATCAAGAAAACAGACCGCGACAATGCCATACCGAGAAAAGAGTTGTTTGTTGTGAATTTGAGTAATGATACCATTTACATATATTTATCCGGCAATTATACCAAGCAAGAAAAACGATTACTCAAAGACAAACCGGACAGGGATATTTTGACTTCATCCAGTGAAGAAACGCTTCCATATTCATCAATGGACGGTACCATTCACCGAGCCGCCTGTTTTTATATTCCGCACAAAAAAGGTAAAGATATTCGGTTGCCTGATAATTTTGAAATACATATCCGATGCTCTCGAGGGTCTATAACTTTAAACCGGAAGCAATTTTTTGAAATAACCCATGGCAGAACATCCGACGACAGTTGGACGCTATATGTTACTGATTTTCTGATAGAACAAACAATAAAGGATACAAGTAAGCAATTGGATATTGATAATTGATAATTGAATATTTGCAAATACTGACAGGGATTTAGTCCCGACTTGACAGTATATAATATCAAGCGACAAAATATCGTTGACACGACACAAGCATCCTAAAATTGTTTATTTTTGTTCTTTTAGCAGTTAAAAAGAACATTCGTAATAATCAACTCAAAACTTCAAAAATGGAACGCCGTACTTTTGTCAAATCATTAGCATCTGTAGCCCCTCTGGCTGTGATTCCTTTCGGAAATTTGTCTGCCGAAGATTTTTCGGCTCAAGCATTGCCTGTAAAAACAAAGATTTCATTGAATGCTTTTTCTTTTAATGATCCACTATTGTCGGGCGAAATGAATATCGACGACATGCTTGAATATGCTGCCGAAACAGGCTTTGAGGGAGTTGACCTTACCGGATATTATTTCCCCGGTTACCCGGAAGTGCCATCAGACGAGTATATTTATCATGTCAAACGCAAAGCATTCCGTTTAGGAATCGAAATCTGCGGAAGCGGTGTAAGAAATGATCTGACATTGGCTGATGTTGCGGCTCGTGAAGCAGAAAAAAAGCGTATTAAAGAATGGACTATTGTAGCAGCCAAGCTGGGGGCACAAACTTTACGTATATTCGCAGGACAAGGAGTTCCTGACGGATATACCCGGAAACAAACATTTGACTGGATGGTCGCCGATATTCGCGAATGCGCTGAGCACGCTCAACGGCATGGAGTTATGTTGGCTTTGCAAAATCACAACGATTTTCTTCAAACGGCTGACCAAGTGGAAGAGATACTGAAAGTCATCAATTCCGAATGGGTCGGATTAATGCTTGATATCGGTTGTTACCGAAGCGCTGATCCGTTTGCTGAAATAAAGCAAACCATTAAATATGCGATTACGTGGCAAGTAAAGGAAGAAATGTATGTAAACCAACAGGCTGTGAAAACCGACTTGGGTAAACTAAAAAAAGTAATCGACGAATCCGGCTACCGGGGATATTTGCCTATTGAAACGCTTGGCCCCGGCGATCCCAAGCAAAAAATAGCCTATATGTACAAAGAGGTAAGAAAGAGGTTTAGTTAGTTTTTCCCAAAAGAAAAGCGCCCCGAAATTGGAGCGCTTCCCACTTTCATATATAGTGTATTAATTGGTCTTTTGAACCTTAATCGAAATCTTTATGCTTTGATTGGCATCACTAGATTCGTCAATGCTTATGACTTTGATCAAGCCTTTTTTTCCGGCTGCTGTGATGAATCCAACTACATTTCCTGCAGCAAGGTTAGATATGATATCTGCACTCACGGCAGCAGTTGTTACATTAGATGTAATCAATGCATCGTCTGTAGAGGCATCAAATTGAGCAGCTGTCACACCTGACAATAAACCTAATTTAGTGGCATTTTTTGTAGCCCATGTTGAAGGTGAACTAGCACCACCAAGCGTTCCTACAGATGAATTATTAGGCGCTGCAAGAGATTTTTTATTAGAAGTACCATTAAAATATATAAAATCAACTTTTGCTGAATTCGTTTTGGCATCAGCAATAGTATATACTGTACCATCTATAGAAGCACATGAACTTCCGGCTGATGAAGTATGGCTTAAAGAACCTAATACTTTATCAACAAATGTATTAATAGCATCAGCAGCAGGAGCAGATGTAACTTTAACATTCATTTCCAAACTTGATTCACTTCCGTCATTAATTGCTTTCACAATAAGGATACAATCTTCTGTAATACCTGTTACGTCATAAGACAAAGTATAAGGGCTTTTCAAAGAAGAGGTAAACGCGGTAAGTTGATTGGTAGTAGCTCCTACCTTCTTGCTTACAGATACAGATTTCAAACTAGCTTCAGATGTAATGGTAGCTTGAAGTGTATAACTAGTCACTCCTGAAGCCAAAGTAAGCGTGTTCGTACTATTATCATAATTATCAGATCCTGAAAACAAAAATTTAATGGTTGGAGGATCAACATCATCGTCTGAACAACTTACAAACCCTGCACTTACTGCAAATAACAAGGCAAACAAAAAATAACTGATTCTTTTCATTTTTTTTCGATATTAGGTTTAAAATTTTATTTTACGTTCTCTACACAAAAATCATTCCATCATGTATACGATTACTTTTCAAAAAAGTTTTCATAAAATGATAAAAAATGATGCCAATTCATTTTATTTTTTCAAACAAGGATAATTACAACATGTTGAGATTCATCCCAAACTAAGTAATTGAATATTGATA
>JAVBPN010000158.1:0-38628 GCA_031549585.1 Bacteroidales bacterium | reverse complement strand
CGGGTTTTGGGATCATTTTGATGTAGGTTTCGATATGGCTTTTGAAAGGCAAAGTTATAAGTTACCCTCATCGGGTACGGTAGGATTGCAATTGTTGTATCACATCACCGATCATTTGGGTGTGGGGGTATTGGGCAATTACCGTTACGGATTGGGTGAAAATATCAAAAACATCCATTTCTCAAGCATGGGTGCAGGCTACGGGGCATTTGCCAATTATATCATTATATGGGGATTTGGCTTGCAGGTGGGTTGGGAACGCAATTACCTTTTTGCTATTACAGCCAATGACGGACAAGAAGTACCGGCAGGATGGACATCGGCTTTATTGTTGGGAATCACCAAGGAATACCGCATTGGAAAGAAGATGAAAGGCAATGTGGGCGTATTTTATGATTTCCTGCATAACAGGCATGAACCACAGACAAACGCGTGGCTCTGGAGGATGGGATGGAGGTTTTAATCAATGAACAATGGAAAATTGAAAATGGAAAGTGGAAAATGAGAAAATCAATACATAAACTTAATATTTAACTATATGGAAAGGCGTAAATACAAAACAAGCGATGTGAAAATGTTGGTAGTGGCGCAAACTATTGCATCGAACCTGCAAAGCAACCTGCCTGCCTTTGGGGCGGACTATCCGAAATGGACAGCAGATTGGATCAGGCAATACCTGAACAATATTGAAGGGTTGCTCAACAGACTCGGCGTCAAGAGCAATGAAGAACAGAAAGCTGCCACAGCGTTGGTCAGGAAAGTAATGGCCGGTGTGGCAGATGATTTAACGGTGGTACGAAGCCAGATTGAACGGGGTTTTAGGGATAATAAGACCCGCCGTGGAGAGCTGCTGGAGCTGTTGGGTTTCAAAAAGAGCTGGCCAAAAGCCCGGAATAATCAGAATGCCATGTTGGAGTTGCTATATACATTCAATAACCATGTGGGTAATTTACGTACCGAGTTGACGGGTGCTGGTGTAACAGCAGCACGCATTGATGCCGTATGTGGTTATGCTGTGAAATTGTCCGATGCCAATGTCACGCAGGAATCGCTTAAAGGGCAATCGCCGGTGATGACGGCCGAGTTGCGGATGCGCCTTAATACGGTATATGACACGGTAATAGATATATGCAGCGCCGGGAAAGTGGTATTCCGTAAGGATGTTGAGCGGCGTAAGATGTTTCAATTTAGTAGCGTGGCCGCACACCAAACCACACCGGCAAAGAATACGAAACCCAAAGCATAAATGCTTATAGCGAATTGCTTCTCCCTGACAGCGGTCTTCGGACCCCGTCAGGGAGATAGCATAGAAAATTACCGGATGATAAAGAAACATGATTGGGCTAAGGGAAACATGCTTTGCGGCCGGAACAAAACGATGGGTAGTTGCCATATAACAGGATAGCAGTCACAATATAACAGGGCAGCAGTTGATAAAAACAACAAATAGCCAATGTATGACAGGCAGCAGTTGGACAATTAAAGAAGGTAGTTAAGTGATGAGTAGTGAATGATGAGTGATGAATTAAATTATATAAACCAATGAAGCAGCAAGAACAATGAATGATGGAAACGGACAAATGGGTGAAGATAGATTTTCCGTGTACCATTTACCTTGTACCATGAACCATAAAATGAATGTGTTAAACCAAATAAACAATGCAAAATTATGAGATACCGATTACAGTTAATAATAATATTTTTATGCTTGTATGGAGAATTAGGGTTGGTTCAGATATTTGGACAAGATGTAGTACGTCCAAGTGTAATACCACCCTCTCCCAATGCTGTGTCACTGGGGATATTTGGCGATATACCAGTAGGACATTACACAGGCATTCCCAATATCGAAATACCTCTATATGAAGTAGTCTCTGGTGACATTTCGGTACCTATCAAACTGCAATATCATGCTTCAGGCATCAAGGTAACCCAGGAGGCTAGCTGGGTCGGGCTGGGTTGGGCGCTGAATGCTGGTGGGGTTATTACGCGTAGCGTACGGGGATGGGATGATTTTGGAGAATACCCTGTATTGGGTCACACATATGCAGGAGACCTGCCCCCATGGGATGAATTTAACGACCCTCATAGCAATACCACACAAGCAGACAGGGCAAAACATTGGAAGTATTCCATTAACGAACTTGACCCGGAGCCGGATCTTTTCTACTATAATTTTGGTTCTTATTCCGGTAAAATGGTTTTCAAAAGCAAGAATCAAGTAGGAGCACCTATTCAGGCGATTATCCTGAACCAGGATCCAATAGAAATCAAATATGACAGAAACAAGGAACTCTGGACGGTCAGAACACCGGACGGATGTATTTATTATTTTTCGACAGCCGAAAAGACCAACATTTATACTATAAGCATTGATAACAGAGATCCAAGAATAGACGGCGCACCGACATGGAGAATCCCACAACATGAGGTTGTCAATAGTTGGTATCTGGATAGCATCCGTTCGGTGCAGAATGATCTGGTTATTTTCAAATATAATACAGATAGGTCAGAAGTAATGAGCCAGTATTCCTACTCCCGCCAAGTGGCCCAAGTACTAGAGATGGGAACTGAGTTCCGCCCATATGATATGCATACGAAATCACAAACAATCGTGGATGAAATCATCCTGAAGGAAATCGAATTTAAAAATGGCGTTGTAAAATTCGAGACGGTTGACAGAACGGATTTGCAGTATGCCAATACAATCAAACCGCAGCGATTAAGCGTAATTACAGTGGAGAATAATTCTGGCCGGACGGTTGCATCCTACCGGTTCTCAACATCTTACAAAGGAGACGGCTCTGACACAGACAAAAGGCTGTTTTTGAATGCAATCACCGACCTGGCAGGTAGAAAGCATACATTTACCTATCATTCCAGAGTTTTGCCGGAAAAAACTTCCGTTGCCATTGATCACTGGGGATATTTTAACGGAGCAACAGAAAATGCCACAATAAATCCATATACAGCTGTTCCATCATACACGATTAAGGATAGATTCTACCCAGGTGCAAAAAGGGATCCTAATGTCAATAGTGCACAGGCCGGAATCCTGACCAAGATCACTTATCCAACAGGCGGATATACTCAGTTTGAATATTCACTGAACGACTATAGCAATTTTCAATACACAGAACAGAAAGATACAATGCATAGGGCGCTTGGACATTATATTTTAGAACCTTCAGCACCTGGTGGATTTCATAAAGAAGCCGATATCACTGAATTTACCTTGCTGAAAAGGGAATATGCGCTTTTACAAATAACAATATCATTCGATCATTCACTTTATAATCCCAATGGCATATGTTTGGAATTGTACATAAAAGAAGCCAATGGAAACTGGGCTCCATTTAGGGCTTACTCCTACTCCCACATTATTACAGATATGAACAAGAATCAAGACGTTCACACAGACAAATGGTATCTGAATTTAGATGCCGGTACTTATCGAATGACCGTACTTCCCGAACTGGGAACTTCCGTGAATGGCGAACTATCCTATCAGATAAATGTACCCCCATCAGGATTTCAACCTGGAGGAGGTCTGCGAATCAAGAAAGTGAGCCATTTTGATGATGAAAACCTAACTACCATCCATTATGATTATACCAAACCATCCGGCAACAAGACCGTATCCTCAGGAAAACTGATGAGTTACCCCAAATATTATTTTCAAGCAGATGCATCGGCAGGGACAATCTATTATTATTATAATAATCAAGTCATACGTTTAACCGGAATGTCTCCTGAAGTCGGAGCATATGAAATATTAGTATCCGAAAGTGTTGTACCATTGGGTAATTCCGCACAGGGGAATATTATTGGCTATGACTTGGTAACGGAAACCCGTGAGTCATCGAGCGCTAATGGCACAACAGTATATTACTTCAACAACAGGGAAGAAATGTTCAATTTTTCCCATTGGATTCCCGGAATACCTAATATTGTTTATAACGACAATGGCCTGCTCAGGCGGAAAGAATATCGGAATGCCGGAGGACAACTGCTTAGGGAGGAACGTCATACATACGAAATGAAAAATGATACTACGATTAAAGGCCTGAAGATTTTCGTTTTCCCCGGAATAACAGGTAATAATTGGATGGTGAAATATTATGATACATTTTCCGAATGGTGGTGCCCATTTGTTGATACCACTATTGTGTATGACCACAGCACACCAGCGTCAGTAAAGAAAATCATAACTATCCAACAATATTCATACGATAACCCGGCACATAAGCAACTCACTTCACAGGTAAGTAACAACAGTGACGGCACCACTTCAAGGGTAATGTATAAATACCCGGGCGATTATAATACGGAACCATATACAGGCATGGTTCAGAAACACATCCTGAATCCCGTTATTGAATCTGAAACACGGCTTACCAACGGTTCCACCACCAGGGTTACGAATGCCATGTTTCATCAGTACAAAAAATTTGATGGCATATACAAGATGGAACTTATCAAAAAACTGGAGACGGTTTCACCCATTAATGTTGGAACTGGCTACGCCGGACAGATGAAGGAGGTGGTTTCATTCAACTACAATAACAAAGGTAGGCTAATCAAGTCAACACCAAAAGATGGCCCGACAACCGCTTATCTGTGGGGATATCAAAACCAATATCCCATAGCGGAAGTTAATATGCCGGTTGATGGACAGGTGGCTTATACATCATTTGAGGATGACTGCAGCGGGAGCAATTGGATGGTGTCAGCAGTCCGATATACTGGCGATGCGCGTACAGGTGTCCAAAGCTATAACCTGAGTTCGGGAAACATCACTAAATCTATTTTTACTCCTAATATTCCCTATACCTTATCGTACTGGAGTAAGTCTTCGGCAGCAACGGTTTCAGTGGCTGGAAGCCAAGTAGCAGCTAAAAATACGGGTGTTACCGCCAATGGTTGGACATACTTTGAGCATGTCTTTACCCCAAATTCGAGTTCCGCTGCTCTTATTATCAGCGGGGCAAACATTATCATTGACGAACTGCGGTTGCATCCGACAGATGCAATGATGACCACCCTTACCTATACTCCCTTGGTGGGTACCACCTCCGAAACAGACCCCTCGGGACGAACTGTGTATTATGAATATGATACAGCCGGAAGGCTTAAATTAATCAAAAACCATGAGGGGAATATTGTAGAGCATTATAAGTATCGTTATGTCAATAATCGACAAAATCAATAGCTATGAAATCAATTATTCGTATAAAATATTTATTCACATTGTGTTTTGGAATATTTTTTCAAATAACAATATTTGGCAATTTTTATGATGCCTCACCTATAGAGGCAAGTAATGTTGAAGAAACCCAAGCTCTTGGAGTAGAATACGCCCTCAGGGGTCATCAGGAATATGCTGTTGTGATAAAGCTCGTCGGAGCTAGTGCCGGGGAAACTTACCGGGTATATCAGGTATGGGATAACGGCCATGAGAGTGTTGTATCCAATACCGATGGGAGGTTTTATTTTATGGAATACACTCCTGAAGGAGCCTATGGCAGGCCACAGTACTATGCCAGCATTGGATGGGGAGCCAGGAATGATATTGTAGTGTCAGACCTGAGTGTTGATGTACAGAAAAGTGGTAGTTGTCAGCCTGGAAATGTTACGCTGACAGCTTCTATTTCATCTGCGGCCAACTATGGATGCTATTTCCGGTGGTATAATTCTTCCCACCAACTATTGCAGGATGGAGCTTCAACCACGTATTCTACTCATGTGCCTTCACTTACACAATTTTACGTGGTTGCATACCACCCAACAGCACGCTGCACTGGTGAATCTACAACCGTTACAGTACCGGCAAGCACCCCGATAGTTTCTATTTCACCAGACCCACAACCCATACCTGGATTCGGACAGGGAGGAACCAGGAAATATACCGCCATAGTTACCGGTTACGTGGGCCCTAATACATATTATACATGGAAGAAGGATGGTAATTTTGTTTCAAATGGAACAAGCTATACACTTAACCTGAACCAAACTACCAATCAGATTTCAGTACAGGTAGAAAATGAAGGATGCCTGAGTAATATAGCTAGTGTAAATATCCAAGTGCTTTATTCCATTGGGCCGTCTGTTGGTCAGGAAGCTAATCCTCCCTGTGGTGTCACGGTAAATCCAAGTGGATATGTTACTGTATATGGTTCATCGCCTGCATCTGACCAGGAGCAATATGAGTTATACAATTTTTATCAGTCAGAAAATGGCAGTGGTATCCGAAGCCCCAATAATTCCTATAACGTGCAAGCAGGACAGACTGTTTGGGTGAGCGTATACAATTCTTTGTATGGATATGAAAGCCCTAAAACTTCTTATCAGGTGCAGCCTCTCACGGCTACACCTTCTCCGGCGGAACCAATGTTGGAGTATGCCATTTCGTGCCAGCAGGAATATGCCAAAGTAAAGCTAACCGGAGCTCCTGCAGGAGGATCGTATACTTTTTATCAGATGTTGAATGAGGAAGAACAGAATTCATCATCAAATACCAATGGATTATTTAATGTTTTAGAACGTGGAGGTTACCAGTATTATGCCAGTATATCCAAAGGTGGTTGTGAAAGTACAAAACTCCCGGTTACTTTCCGGAGTTTGATAGCCCCGTCTGTTACGGCTTCAGCTAAAGATTTTTTTTATGCTGCCGACATCACTTTGACTGCACAAAATCAAGACCCTTATCTTCTGGAAAATACCCAATACATATGGGGTATTCCGAATAAAGTGCTTCACACCAGTACAGATAACAACTTTTATACAAATGTAGATGTAGATAGAACTTTTTCTGTGCGTATAAAAGACCTTGGAACAGGTTGTGAATCTCCTTCTGCCAGTGTAACGGTGATTTCTCATAAGATGAGAGTTTATCAAGATCAATTATGTGGCTATACCGAGTTGTTGACAGAAGGGCAAGGAAGATACGGATATATTTATTATTGGCAAAGCCAGCCAGGAGGCACTGATGAAAGTCACCCTATTACCGAACCATTTTATCTATCACAAAATGGGACATATTATTTACGGGTACGTGCAGAAGATAAGACATGGGGGAGTGCATCCGAAGGAATTGATGTCTTAATTGATAATGATCCTCAATGCCTTAATTATATATTCAAAGAATTGGTTACGGTTGAAGGTATTACATCGGCAGAACAATTATATAATTTGACTCCAGAACAAGTGCAACGCAGTTATACCTATTATGATGGTTTAGGTCGTCCGAAACAAAGTGTAGCTGTGTCTGCTTCTTTTGATCAAAACGATATTGTTACGCCTTTTGTTTACGATCTATTCGGGCGTGAAGCTGTCAAGTATTTGCCCTATGAAGCAACAACCAACGATGGGTTTTATAAAAGTAATGCAGTGGCTGATCAAAGTACTTTTTACTCTAATCCGCCTACAGGCGTAATCAGAGACATTACTCCCTATACTACCCCGCTTTATGAACCTTCTCCGCTCAATCGTCCGATTGGCCAATACGGAGCAGGGAATGACTGGTATGGCGCCGGGAAGAAACAAACAATGGCTTACCGCAGCAACAACGCTAATGAAATATTGCAATGGGTAGCAACTTCTTCACAGGTAAGGGCACAAGCATATTACGCCGCCGGAAAACTTTATGTGACGGAAACCACCGATGAAGACGACCGGTCAGTTATCGAGTATACCGACTTGCAGGGACGGATAGTACGTAGCGCGCAAAAAGCCGATGAAGGTTATGCCATCACTGATTATGCTTATGATGATTTTGGGCGACAAGCGTATGTTATTCCTCCGGCAGTAGATAAAACACCGCAAACTATTGCTGTTTCTGCAAATAAAACTTCAACCTTTGCCCGTTATATTTATGCTTACCGCTACGATGAGCGTGGAAGGGTAAAGAGAAAACATATACCGGGTGCAGGATGGACATCTATTGTATACAATAAACTTGACCTGCCGGTATTAACACAAGATACGGTACAGCAAAAGGATAAGAAATGGGTCTATATCAAATACGACGCGCATGGGCGGGTAGTTTCTACCGGATTATTTAATCCAGGCGAAGTATTATCTTATGATACGTTGAGGGACCGGATATATAGGGCACAACAATGGGAAACAAGGCCTGCAAATAATGCCAATTATAGTAACCAAGCATTCCCCACGGCCAATACAACTGAGTTAACAGTAAATTATTATGATAATTATGGTTTTGTTACCGGAGGTGGAAATTATACCGGAGCTTCCGGCATGATACAAGGATTGCCCACAGGAAGCAAGGTACGGGTGGTAGGTTCAGATGAATGGCTGACCACTGTGATCCATTATGATGATAAAGGGCAGGTGATCCATAGCAAAATAGACCAACTGAAAATAAGTGGTAGTGCTGTGACAGATGAAATAACCAATGAATATGACTTTACAGGACGGTTATTATCCTCTACACGCAATCATAATAACAATGCCACATTGGTTACCAGCAATCGATATGACCATGTTGGCCGGTTGGTATCTGTCGAACAGAGTATTGGGGGACAAACGTTTCCTGTAGCCAATAATACCTATAACGCAGTAGGACAATTAATTGAAACTAGTTTACATGATGGCCTGGAACCAGTTACTTATAAGTATAATATCCGCGGATGGCTCACTGAGATTAGCAGCAACAATTTTAAGGAAAAGTTGCATTATTTTGATGCTGTGAGCGGGTTAAGCACTACCGCACAATGGGCAGGCAACATCAGCGCCATGGAATGGCGAGCTGATAAATTAAGTGCCGATTGGAATTCATACCGGTTTACTTATGATGTAATGAGCCGCATGACAAACGCTTACTATAAGCGGAAAGATGGAACCGCTACCAGTTATTCAAGTAGCTCAAACACTTCGAAAAATGATTATTATGCCGTATACTTGGGATATAAAGACCTCATGGGAAATCTGGATTGGCTGACCCGTATGGCGGGAACTACCGATATAGATGATATCGTATATTTTTATGATAACGGTAACCAGGTTTCCCGTGTACGCGAATATGCAACAAGCGCCCAGAATGCGTTGGGATTCAAGGATAACCTGAAAAACAACACCACTTATTATACATATGATAATGCCGGACGATTAAGTAAAGATAATAATTTGGGTGTTGATTTTACTTATAACCATATGAGCTTGGTTCAATTGGCTAAAAAAGGAACTGACAGCCTTAAGTATACATATGATGGCACAGGCCGACGCGTTAAGAAGCAACTGAAAACCAATACGCCACGCTATTACATAGATGGTATAGAATACGAAGGGAACCAGTTGAAGTTTATCTCTACTCCTTATGGCCGGATTCGTAAAACAACCACCGGATGGACTTATGATTATTTCCTGAAAGACCATTTGGGTAATGTGCGGGTGGTATTTGCCGCCGAACCCGGCAGTACTTCGGGCAGTAGCACACAGGTGTATATGGCCACCATGGAAGCCCCCTCCGGCTCCCCCCAAGGGGGAGAGATGGGTACGGACGAAAGCTTGTATTTTGACAATCTGGAAAATACCCGGGCGGACAAGCCTCTGAATTACCCAGACAAAAATCCGCTTAATCAAAAACTATCCAAAGTCCCGGGCAAAAGCCGTGGGCCATCTATTATGCTACAGGTAATGGCAGGAGATACGATTGAAATCAGCGCCAAAGCCTTTTATAATATAGATAAAGCCATGCCGGGTGTAACACCGGACATAGCACCTGTATTGGGTAGCGCTATTGCTGCCATGAGTAACCCGACCAATGTTATTGTAGGTGAAGCTTCGCAGTTAGCTATGGATTTAGGAGCAACCCCCAGCACTTCGGTGGCTTTGATCTCCCCTCCTTCGGAGGGGCCGGGGGAGGCCGACCCTACCCCCGAAGCTGGTATAAATTTTGTGCTTTATAATAATAGTTTTGAGGTAGTGGATGAAAATACCGGAGTGATTAAACTGGAAGATAAAATCAATATCATCCAAAACTTAACCACCGATAAGATTGTTATCCAGCAAGCAGGGTTCTTTGAAATATTTATCAACAATGAAGCGCAAACACCGGTATATTTTGATAACCTGATGGTAGCGCATGCCACAGCAGATGTACTAGAAGTTAATGCTTATTATCCGTTCGGGATGATTATCCCGCAACTAAGTTATCTGGCATCAGCAGAGAAAAAAAATTATTACAAGTATAATGCCAAGGAGTTGCAGGAAGAATTGGAGTTGAATTGGCTGGATTATGGAGCAAGGGTGATGACTCCAGCGGTTGGTCGATTTTGGGTTCCTGATCCATTGGCGGAGAATCATTATAATTTGAGTCCTTATGTGTATGCGCTGAATAATCCGATTAGGTTTATTGATCCTTTCGGATTGGACACAGCTTACTTTGACACACAAGGCAATATTGTCGAAAGAATCATAAATGATAGCCCTGATGTATTTTTCACTAGAACCAATGAAGTAATACCAGGTAGTAGTGAAACAAATTATGAAAATTATGGAACTCCGCAATATATAACAGTAGACACTGAAATAACAATGGATAGCGATATTGGTACTATTGCAAGAGCGACATATGCAGAAATGAGAGGGAAAGACAGTAATTCGAAAGCAGTTGTTGCAGAATCTATTGTTAACAGGTCAGCATTAAAAGTTGGTTCATATGAAAATCCGGATGGAACGATTTCTGGCATAGTAAATAAGGGATATGATGTGGCAAAACCGACAGATGCTGCACATGACTCTTTTATCAATCCGCAAAATCACAACAACAAAAATCAAAACGAAAGAAAAGCATGGTCGGATAGTATGGGAGCAGCAGTAAAAGCATATAATAGGAACAGCAATATCGGGCAAGGTGTAATATTTTATGATTCAAATAATCCTACTCGTATGGATAACAATCCACTAGTACAAAAGATAAATCTTTCAGTTAAGGCATCAGGTATTAAAGGTGCTTGGAAACTTAAATAATTAAAAAATGAGGGTATTATTTTTATTTGTCGTTTTGATATTTTTGATTAATTGCCAGCGTAATGTTCGCAATGAGGGTATTCACAGATGTGATATTGAAATTGCAGAAGACTCTTCTTTTTGGGATTTAACAGAATTGTCAAAACCTGTAAATTTGTCGAATGGGAGTTTCTATAAATTTAAATTTGCTTCGAACGAGGAGTATGTTATTGAATGGGGAAATAAACAATTTACAAATATTAGTAGAGATACATTTAGAACGCTAGGGGATGGGGTTTTAAACTTGAAAGTTTCAAATAGTAAATACATTATTTTAGATCAAGGAAGTGGGCAGAGATGTCATTATGCTGTAGTATTACCCTTAGCCCCTAAACAAAAAGAGATTGTAGAGGATCAATGCATATTGGCTTATGACTCAGCAAATCCAGTGTTGGCTTATGCTCCTGGTGACCCCGAATATTTTTTTATATTGAAAAACTATTCCAATGGTAAAGAATTAAAAATAAAGGAACCCGATTTATGTCCAGCGACCAATCCATTTGAATGCATTGATTCATGCTATTTTAAGGACTCATATTTTATTGTTTATTGGCAAGGATCAAAATGGGAAAATAAAAAACCTGACAACAAAATGCGAAAAATAAAAATACCTGATTAATCAAATGTGCAAGATGCCCTTGAGTTAAGTGACAAACCATTTGTCGCTCAATAATCATTAATGAATTTGATTTTTTTTGTATCAAATATCGGCATTACATATGATGCTGGCGAACATGGAGGATTTTAATATGATGACATTTGAAATTGACGATAGCAAAGAAGGTATTGAAATATACTTAGATTCTAATGGGATAGATGAGTTACAAAGATATCTTAATTACATTAAAGATCATAAAGATCACTATCATCTTCTTTCTGGAAATGAACTTGATAGAGAATTGTATAATAATGAAAATACTTTAGCAAAACATGTAAAATTAACTTTCGTAGAGTAACAAAATTCTATGTTGAACAGCCATTTATATCATGTAAAATGGTGTTCTTAATGTTTTCACCATTTATACCCAAAAACAAGTAAATTGAGAACAATATTCATAATGGCTTTCTTCATCGTATATTATTTTCTTATAGGTGGATTATGTTGTTGGTATTTCTATAAATATAAGAGGAAAGATTTTGAAAAAGAAGGATGGCATGTTTATCTATTTTTTTATGGGGCTAGATTTCGTATTGCTTTATCTGTAGGATTAGCTGTATCTACAGCAGATTTGTGTCTGTATGGTGCTATTCAAATAGTAAATGAATAAAAATAATTTGGTTAAGAAAAATAGTTTGTAGAATAACGTACACATCCTTTAAATTGAGTGGGAATTAAGTTGGAAGATAAACCCCTGTTAGATTACATTAAATCATGGATTTACCAAAAATAAAAGAAGGAAAAATTCTCTTGTTAAAAGCAGAGAGAAAAACAGGCATCATTTTAAATAATGATAACTCATATTATTTGCAAATGGGAAACAATTTTTATAAAATATTTAGTAGTATAAATGAAGCCAAAGAGCATGTTCAAACCAATCAAGATAGTACAATTGAATATATTTTTTATGATTTTCAAGGGAATTGTATGGGAGAATTTTGATTTAATCGTCTCAATTTAATGAATTTCAAATCCATTTATGTCACACATCGGCATTTGCAATGCCGATGAACACGGGGGTGTTCTCGTATTAATAAAACAAGTAAAATATTCAAGTAAAATAATTTATGAAAAAGATTTTTTTATTAGGATTGGGCTTTTTAATGTTGTTTGCATGTAAAGATAATGTTCCTTCAAAAGTAAAAAATATATATGAAAACAGAATAGATATCTTACAAACATTTGAAAATATTTCTATTGATAAACGAAATGATTTCAGATCTTTGACCTTTTATTGCGAAGGTTTATCCAATGCGTATTATTATATAATGCCAGAAGGGAAATTAGAATTTATACGGGATAGCATCCAATTTAACCCAGCGAAACTGCATAAATCATATCTTGAGCAAGAACATGGTGTCGAAGACTACTTATTTTTTTACTTGGAAAAAATGGAAGAATATAATCTTCTATATGTAAATTCAGATTCTGCACCTTTTGGGATCAAACTTCAATTAAGATTAAGAGGCATTGAAGTATTCTATGTTCCAGACACTAATACAGTTGTAATCCCTAATTGGATTAAATATGTTAAAACAGCCCATAAATTGGACGATTATTGGTATTGGAAAAGTTTATGAGCATTAATCGATGGAAACTTTATGTTTTAACAGATTAGTAAGTCATAACAAGAAGATTATACCAATAGTCTTACAGATTTAAAAATATGATTAAAAAAAATCTATTGTTATCTTGGGTAGTAATATTTTTAATTGCTTGTAAAAGTAATTTGCCAAAAGATGTAGAAGAAATATATATAAATAGAATAGATATCCTACAAACATTTGAAAATGTATCTATTGATCAAAGAAATGATCTCTTGGCCTTGACTTTCCATTGTGATAGCTTGTCTAATATGTATGTTTTTGAAAAATCAGGAGAACCCTTAAAGTTTATAAGAGATACCATCCAATTCGATATATCTAAACTTCATAAATCCTATCTTAAAAAGAAAAATGGGATAGAAGAATACCTATTTTATTATTTAAACAAAATGGATGGATATGGTATTCAACTTATAAACTCGGAATTCAAGACTTTTGGTATTACCCTTAAACTTTATTTAAGGGGTGGAGAATTATTTTATGTGGCAGATACAACTAAAATTGTAATTCCTAATTGGATAGAATATGTCAAAACATCCCATAAGTTAGATGATTATTGGTATTGGAAAGCATATGAACGCTAATTAATGAAAATTTTACGTTATCGTGCTAATTAGAATATTATATTGAGCGGTCAAATATTTGCCGCTCAATATTTTTGATTAATTTTGCTAATTCATCGTAAAACACAAAAAAGAAGTTACCGATCAGGATAAGTGGGACAAATCACCTTCAACCATCCCATCGAAAAATTGTTGTATATTTGTCACAGCATAAGCTGAGCCGTCCATGATCCGTAAAATATTTGTTATATCGTTGGTTGTTTTGTCTTTGACTGCTGTTGCTCTATCCGTTTACTTTGTATTTGCCAAAGAGGAAGAAGAAATTTCCGATACCTTATATGATGCCGTTCCGTTGGATGCGGGTGTGATTTTTGATGTCCGCGACTTTAAGGAATTGTGCGGTTTGGTGCGGGGCAATGCTTTGGTAGGGCAATTGTCGGCATTGCCGTCCGTCAAAGAGTTCACCCAACAAATTTTATGGATTGACAGTGTTTTTCAAAGCCCTGATTTATCGGCAGTATTTCAAAACCATTTGATTTTTTCGTTGCATCCGTCGGGCAAGGATGATATGCAAGGCATCGGTTATTTCAAAGTCAATAGCGAGAAAGAGGCCAAAGCATTGATAGAAAAAATGCAACAGCGGTTGACGGGGAAAGCCCATGCTGCCGAACGGCAATATGATCATGCCCATGTGGTAGATATTACTTTTGATGGGAAGGACAATCAACGTTATAACTTTTCTTGTGCCTACCGTTCGGGTATTTTTGTTTTTTCCCATTCGGGTATTTTGCTCGAAAACGCACTTCGTCAAATTGTCGCGGATGAGAATATCACCCAGCAACAACAATCATTATCTGAATTAATCAAAACAGCAGGCAAAAGCGTACCTATTAATGTCTATATCAATTACGGGCAATTGCCCCGTACATCGTTGTTCATATTCCATAGCAAATATCAACGACAGTTGGCGCCATTAAGCCGGTATGCCGATTGGACGGAACTCGATTTGAGCTTGAAACCTGATATGTTGCTGCTGAATGGTTTTACCACACCGGCACAGGCTCCCGGCCATTGGTTATCGATACTCAATGCACAGCCGGCTACTACCATGTCGTTGGTCGAAGCGATGCCTTCTACTACTTATGCGTATTTATGGATGGGCATCCGGTATACAGAAAAATATTTTTCAGATTATGGAAAATATTTGGATCAATATAAGGAAAGCACTTATAAAAAGGAAGTGTCGCACATCAAATCATCTTTCGGCATCGACATTCAAAAAGATTTGGTGGAGATGTTGGAGAATGAGGTAGCACTGGTATATGCCCGTTTGGGGCAAACACAACCGGAAGCGCGCGCTTTTGCTGTTTTACGGGTTAAAAGTGCGGCTTCGGCTATTGCTATGGTTGAAAAATGGCAGGATGCCTCCGGAAGCAAAAGTACGGCTACTTTGCAGTTTGATAACCAATTGACATATAAAGCCTATAAACTCTCATTTGATGTGCCTGCCGTGTTTGGGGACGTATTTTCGGGAGGAAATGAATGGTGTGTGGTGGGCGATAATTATATGGTCTTTGCCAATTCACCCGACGACCTGAAAAAATATTTGCATTACACGGCTTTGCATGCGAGTTTGCAAACCGATTTGTCGTATGGCAAGCTGATGAATTACTTTTCAACACGCAGCAATATCACATTTTATTGTAATCCTGCTTTTGCTGGGGGCCTTCTTGAGGATGTCATGCGGCCGGATAGATACAAAGAGCTGCAAGCCGATCCGGATTTTCTTTCCGGTTTTCAAGCCATCGGGTATCAATTGAACGTATCTAACAACACGTTGTACAACAATATTTTTCTTCGGGTATCGACATCGGGTGAATCGGTTACACAAGGTATGCAGACTTCATGGGAAAGCCTGTTGGATACGTCCATTGCGTTTAAACCGCAATTGGTGCAAAACCATAATACCGGAGAAACCGAAGTTTTTGTGCAGGACATGGCCAACAATGTTTATTTGCTCAATAATGTGGGGCGTATTTTGTGGAAAGTTCATTTGCCGGAACCCATTCTGGGACAAGTATATCAAGTTGATTTTTACCGGAATGGCAAGTTGCAGTTGCTTTTCAATACGCCGAATTATTTGTATATCATTGACCGGCTTGGCAATTTTGTCGATAAATATCCGGTTAAATTACCTTCGTCGGCAGTAGGCGGATTGGCACTGTTTGACTATGAGAACAATAAGAATTACCGGATCATGGTAGCATGTTCCAATCGCAGTGTTTATTCTTACGATAAAAACGGGAAAGCTGTTGACGGGTGGGGATTCAAGCAAACGGAATATCCTGTGCGGACGGATATTTATCATTATCGTGCAGATGGTAAAGATTATATTGTTTTTGCCGACCAATACCGGACATATATTCTTGACAGGCAAGGCCGGACACGGGTTTCTCCGGAATATAATTTCCCGGTTGCCCAACATACCGATATCGCGCTTGACCAATCGGGCAGGCAAGCTCGTTTGGCTTTAACGGATACTTCCGGAGTGGTGCATTTTATTTCGTTGCCTTCCGGAAACATCAGCAAGAAGGAAATCAAGAAGTTTCCATCCGATCATTTTTTTATTTTTCAGGATATAGATGGGGACAGGCAAAATGATTTTATTTTTGCATCTGGAAAACATTTGGAGGTGTTCACACAGGATGGAAAAGCCTTGTTTGGCATCGAAACAAATGATCCGATTATGTTACGTCCTAATATATATGAGTTTGGAGTGAAGGATATCCGGATTGGTATTGTACAGGAGCAAAATATTTATTTGTACAATAACAACGGGAAAATACGCGCGGGCTTCCCATTGAAAGGCAGTACGTTATTTTCTATCGGTAGAATTGACAAATCCAGCAGCCAGTTCAATTTATTTGTAGGCAGTAGAAATAATTTTTTATACAATTATTCTGTAAAATAAAAATACAACGCTACATCACCTGACCAAAGGAAATAAGCACTATCTTAGCCCCCATTAGGAGGAATAGATAGAGAATGTATTTTCGCAATAATCTTAAACATTACAATCATTTTTGGAATAGCGTATCAAAACAAATTGCATTTATAAGGCAAATTAACTTAAAGTATGGAAAATCAGAAGAATAAAGATAATATTCAAGAGAAAAAACAAATCAAAGAAGAGGTCTTGACGCGAATTAACCAGAAAATTCCCAAGCAACAAATCCTTGAAGAACTTTCACCAAAGTATAAAGATAAAATAACTATTATCAAACAATTGGAGAATACGCCTTCTGTGGCTATGAAGAAAAAATATTTTAAGCTCAATTACATACTTGCCGGATTGTTGTTTTTGGCATTGATTATGGATGTGCTTTCAGCTTTTCGGTCCAATTGGATTTATTGGATACAATATGTGGTTTATTTGAATATGATACTCGATGTGGTTTTATGTATCGGGACTGCTTTGTACCGCATAGAAACCTACAGTTGGATTGCTGCGCGAGGCATTGTTTCGATTTTGCAAATAATCATCACCAACGCATATTTTCGTCATCCGGTTGACATGACCACGCTGATTTCTTTGGGATTAATCATTATTTCATTTTTCCTTGGTTTATACTTGGGAGTTCGGTTATGTCCGCCAAGAGTGCCTAAAAAGATTGAAGTGACCATTGACGAAAATGAAAAAATTCAGAAAACCATCTATGTATTTCCGGATTAATTTATTTAAAGTTTAAGGTTTAAAATTTAAAGTTATTGTCGAAATTTACATCGATAAAGCCACCATCATAAAACCAATAAACATCATTCAATATAAAAAATGACAGATGCACAGAAAGCCTTTGGCCGTTTAACTGATATCATGGACGAGCTACGGGAGAAATGCCCTTGGGATCAGAAACAAACTATAGAAAGTTTGCGGCATTTAACCATCGAAGAGACATATGAATTGGCTGATGCTATTCTTGAAAATGACATGGCTGAAATACGTAAAGAATTGGGTGATATTTTATTGCATATTGTTTTTTATGCCAAAATCGCTTCCGAACGTAATGCATTTACCTTGGCTGATGTCATTAATGGTATTTGTGATAAACTGATTTTCCGCCACCCGCATGTCTTTGGCGAAGTAACCGTAAATGATGCGAACGATGTGAAAAGTAATTGGGAAAAATTGAAAATCAAAGAAGGCAACAAATCTGTGTTGGCAGGCGTGCCCAAGTCATTGCCGGCTGTGGTGAAAGCCAACCGGATACAAGATAAAGTCCGTTCGGTTGGATTTGATTGGGACAAGCGGGAACAAGTTTGGGACAAAGTGAACGAAGAAATGTCCGAATTGAAAGCAGAAATCGAACATGCCGATGCCGAAAAAACAGAAGCCGAATTTGGTGATTTATTGTTTTCCATAGTCAATGCTGCAAGGTTATATGGCATTGATCCCGAAATGGCTTTGGAGCGCACCAACCGGAAATTTATCAAACGGTTTAACTACCTTGAAAATGAAACTTTGAAGAAAGGAATTTCTTTGGAGTCAATGAGCTTGGACGAAATGAACACCATTTGGGAAAAAGCGAAAAAAGAAGATTAATATACAATGCTTGCTCAATGGATCAAAGATGAAGCAAAAAGCATAGGTTTTATTGCATGCGGTATTTCCAAGGCCAAACCTTTATCCGGCGATAATGATTACTTGGAACAATGGATAGGCAAAGGCATGCATGGAACGATGAGTTACATGGAACGGAATGTAGAGAAAAGGCTCAATCCGTTATTGTTGGTTGCCGGCGCTAAAACAATTATTTCCCTTGCTGTTAACTACTATCCCGAAAGGCTTCAGAATCCTGATCTGCCCCAAATTGCAAAATACGCATACGGTAAGGACTATCACAACGTCGTTAAAGATATGCTGCATCAATTGCTGGGCAGCATTCGAAAAAAATGCGGAGATGTTTCAGGGCGTGCTTTTGTCGATTCGGCACCGGTAAGGGAAAAAACATGGGCTGCATGCAGTGGATTGGGCTGGATTGGTAAACATTCACTGTTGATCCATCCGGATTTTGGCTCTTATGTCGTGTTTGGTGAATTGATCATTGATTTGGAGGTTGGTTCCGACCGGCCTGTGGCTGATCAGTGCGGAAATTGTTCCCGGTGCATAGATGCTTGTCCGGTGCAAGCGATTGTTGCTCCACACGTGGTTGACGCCCGTAAATGTATTTCTTATTTGACCGTAGAATATCAGGAGGAATTCGATCCGTCTGTATCACTTCATAACCGCCTGTTTGGCTGTGATATCTGCCAAGATGTTTGCCCGTATAATAAAGATGTAAAACCTACAAATATTATTGCTTTCACCCTATCCGATGAGGTATTGGACAAAACAGCAGAAGATTGGCTACAAATGAAACCTGAGGTGTACCAAAATACAACCAAAGGTATGTCATTATCTCGCGCGAGTGTTGAGATGATTCGAAGGAATGCAAAGAAAATTACAGAAGAAACGGTGAAATAGTGAAGAAGTTGCCACAAAAGCTTGTTTTTGATCGGAACGGCGAAGCCTTCATGCTAATAATTGCAAATTCCGATCAACGTTATCGTACTATTTTTACAAAGATAGTGTTTGGCTGAATTTGTAATTCAGCCATGGTATTTGATTTTAATCAACTCCTTATGGTTGCTAATGAAGATTATTCAGAAAACAATTCATTTAAATCAATCGTTAATCCTTTCAAAGTATGAACCGGTACTTTTTGACCTAATTCATATACCGTTCCATTATCATATTTTCCATTGGATTGTAAAAGAAAAACGGCCACTTCGTTGGCGTTTGGAATAACCACCCAATATTCTTTGACGCCCGCCATTTCATATAGGTTAAACTTGTCGTTCATATCATATTTCATGGTCGAAGGTGATTGCACTTCCACAATCAAATCGGGAGCGCCCAAGCATCCCTTTTCATCCAGCTTGGATGGATCGCAAATAACACAAATGTCAGGTTGCACCACATTTCTGATCTTGTTGTTTTCAGTAGCTCCGTTTATTGGTAACCTCACATCAAAGGGTGCATGAAATATTTGACATTTTCCTTTTCGTCTTTTAATAAAAAATTTGATCAGGAACCCTAAGTTCATTGTCACGGTGGCATGTTTTCTCCATGGTGCAGACATGTTGTGGATAAATCCATTAATCAGCTCCCTTCTCCGGTCATCTATCCATGTCAAATAGTCGGCATATGTATACTGTTTGGACTCATCTAAATTCAGCGTTCCAAACATTACAAAAGGTTCTTCAACGACTTGCGGCTTTTCTTCAGGTGCTTGATAAGTCTTGGAGTTCTTCTTTGCCATGCAGTGTATAAAAAATAATTAATTCAGAAAACAACAAAAATATAAATTTATGCGCACAAAACAAATGAGTTAACAGCAAAAAATAAAATAAATCAGGTTTTATTTGAAATGTGAAAAAATATATTTTACTTTGCGGAAAAAAGTACTTTTATATGGACAAGGGAAAAAATATAGAAGATTTGAAACATATCCGGAATTTGATGGAACGTTCATCAAAATACTTATCATTAAGTGGATTATCCGGTATTTCTGCAGGCATATTTGCTTTGTTGGGCGCGTTTGTCGCTTATTTTTTTCTTTTCGATCGAGGTACGATCAAGTATGACGAACATATGCGGGCGCTTCATTCCGGAACAACATTCGGAATCCGCTTGCAATTGGCTGTTTTGGCGGCTATTATCCTCATCTGCGCTGCAGCATCGGCTTGTTATTTTTGTTCGAGAAAAGCGCATAAAGCAGGGGAAAAGTTATGGACGCCAACAACCAAAAGGGTTTTATATCATTTCTTGATTCCAATCATTACCGGAGGAATTTTTTGTATTGCATTAGCTGCCAACAATAATATACATTTTATAGCTTCGGCTATGCTGATTTTTTACGGGCTGGCGTTGATTAATGCAGGTAAATTTACTTTGGGGGAAATACATTATTTAGGTATTTGTGAAATTGTATTGGGTTTAATTGCCGGCTTTTTCCTTAACTATGGATTGTTGTTTTGGGCCATAGGGTTTGGGGTATTGCATATCGTGTATGGCCTCCGTATTTATTATAAATATGACCGGTAATCCTTATCTCTCAACACAAATTCTATTCGGATGAAGAATATTATTTCCGGTTTAAATAAGGTTTTTGATAGCCGAATTAGGTTAGGCATTATGGCTATCCTGACTGTGAACGATGCAGTTGATTTCAATACGCTGAAAGAGCTATTGGATATTACCGACGGCAATCTGGCCAACCACTTGAAGGCGTTGGAAAAAAACGGATTAATCGAGGTGAACAAACAGTTTGTCGGCCGTAAGCCAAATACTTCTTATGCTGCGACGTCTTTAGGCAAGGAAGTATTCCGCCAGCACCTCGATGCGCTTGAGCAAATAATTAGTACACAATAATTTTTTTATCTTTTTACTTTGTAATTAAAAGTTCTTTCAAAATAATTTAATCTCAAATCAAATGAAAAACACAAATCAATCTTTCTGGTCAAAAGTGTCAAACAGTGCTACCTTTAAGGCAATGGTTATCGGAATCCTTATTTTATTGATGTTGATTCCGGTAAGTATGATTAGTAGTTTAATTCAAGAGCGTGAATGGAATAGTGAATCGGTTGCTTCTGAAATCAGTTCAAAATGGGGAAATCGACAGGCAATTGTCGGCCCTGTGATTACAGTTCCTTTTCAATACAATGTTGTACAGGATAATAAAATAACCAAAGTGAATGAATATGCTTATTTTCTCCCCGAAGATTTGGATATTCAGACCGAGCTGGTTCCCGAAATTCGTTACCGGAGTATTTATAAAGTGGTGGTTTACCAATCTAAGATCAAAGTAAAAGGAAAATTCCTTTTTCCCGATTTCAGTAAATTGAACCACGCCAGAGCTACATTTATCGATTGGCAAAATGCGTTTATCACTATTGGGATTTCCGATTTGAGAGGTATTCGTAATGATGTGGCATTTAGATGGAATGGTGTTCAGCAAGAAGCCACATCCGGAGTAGAGGGATCGGATTTTATTTCTTCGGGTATCACAGTTAAAATGCCATTATCCCCGGAAACTTCTGAAGACACTGAGTTTAATTTCGATTTTGAATTATCCTTGAACGGAAGCCACGGTTTGTTTTTTGCACCATTGGGAAAAACAACGCACACCACGCTTTCATCACAATGGGACACACCAAGTTTTGATGGAGCATTTCTTCCGGATAAGCGAACTGTAGGGCAAAATGAATTTTCCGCAGAATGGAATATTTTTAATTACAACAGGAATTTTCCGCAAATGTGGGCAGGAGATTCTTACAATGTAAGCGGTTCGGAATATGGCGTACAGTTGTTGTTGCCGGTTGACCATTACCAAAAGACAATGCGTTCGGTCAAATACGCCATTATGTTCATTGCATTGACTTTCCTGGTGTTTTTCTTGATAGAATTGATTAGCCGCAAATGTATCCATCCATTTCAATATTTATTGGTGAGCATTGGTTTGGTATTGTTTTATAGCCTTTTATTGGCCATATCGGAACAGATTGGTTTTGATCTTGCTTATGGTGTTTCTGCTTTGGCTATTATCATTTTGATTACTGCATACTCACATTCGATTTTTAAGAGTTCAAAACAGACATGGCTTATGGGAGCTTTTCTTGTTGTATTGTATGCTTTCCTTTATACAGTGCTTCAACTTGAAGATTTTGCCCTGTTGATCGGTAGTGTCGGGTTATTTATCGCTTTGGCTGTAGTTATGTATATTTCCCGAAAAATAGATTGGTTTCATTCTAATGAGCCGGATGACAATCAAGAACAATTGCCTGAGGGAAATTAACTTTGGGAATGATACGAAAAAGCCGGAGAATCACTTATTTCCGGCTTTTTATTTTCTTTTAGAAAGCGATACTTAGACCGCCGTTAAGAATGGAAACATTGTATCCCACTTCAGCAAAGACCGAAAGGTTATTAGCAAATGTATAACGGCATCCTGCAACTGCGGCAGGAAAAAATTCGCTGGTATTACTTTTGATTTCCGAATAGGTAGTGAAAGCGACGCTAAACATAGCGGATCCATAAACTTCAAAGGAATTATTGATCGGATATCTGTATGTAGCGCGAGGAGCAATCAGCCAATCTGTTCCCCTTATATCACTATTAAAGGAATAATTGTTAAATCCGGCAAACCCACCAATGGTAAAGATGCCGGGCCCCCAGCTATCAACCAATCCATAATCGTAGCTCACACTTGCACCAACACCCGGGACAAACCCTAAGCCAATGTTAAATAAACTCATTCCTTTTTCCATTTTTTGGGCAAAACCCATTGTCATTCCTACGGTACAAACCATTAGGACTACCATGAACATCTTTTTCATCTGTTTATTATTTAGTTTACAATTTAAGGTTAAATACCTGCCCAGATTCCCATCTGTTGAATTGGACTGACATTGAGTAGAGAATACGTCATATATAATCATTTACAATTTGGTGAGATCTTTTGTTCATGGTTATTTCATCACATACAAAAATAATGCAATTATGACTACTTACCCAAATAAAGGACCTGCCAAAAACGCCAAAACATTGGTCAATCTAATCGACACTGCTCATTTTGTTTGACTTATGTCGCAAAAAGAATAATAGATAGTTTTATAATACTGTAAACCACAAAATACAGTTGTTTCTTATTCTATGTGGACAATCTTAAATTTTAAACTTAAAATTTTGAATTCTTTTATTGGCTTTTCTTGTAACTTGCCACTGCCCACAAATTCAGTATTACCGCAAAACTACTTAATGCAACCAATTGCATGGTCAAATCCCCGATTCCACTACCTTTCATGTAGGCCATCCGCATTACCTGGATAAAATATTTTAACGGATTAATGACCGTGATGGCTTGTGCCCATTCGGGCATGCTGGTAATGGGTGTGAAAAGCCCACTCATCAGGATAAAAATCATGATAAAGAAGAACATGACAAACATCGCTTGCTGCATGGTGTTTGAATAGTTGGAAATGACCAGTCCAAGCCCGGAAACTGCAAGAAGATAGATGCCGGCGAAAAAATAAATAGTTACTAAATGTCCGGCGGGCGTGATTCCGTATACCAAAGCGGCCAACCCAAAACAGATGGAGAGTACGATGAATCCCATGATCCAATAGGGAATCAGTTTGCCTAAGGCGAAGGTCAATTTACTGACCGGGGTTACGTTGATTTGTTCGATGGTTCCGATTTCTTTCTCGCTTACGATGTTTAATGCAGGTAAAAATCCGCAAAGTAAGGTAAGCAGCATCACCATAAGGGCAGGGATCATGAATAATTTGTAATCCAAATGCGGATTGAACCAGTTTTGCGAGATGATTTGAATGACGGGCAGGACATTTTTCCCGGATGTTTGCACCCATTCGTCACGGATTTCGCCAGCGTAGTCGCTGAGAATTCCAGAAAGATAAGATACGCCCAATCCTGCTTTCATGCCATTGACCGAATTGGCGGAAATTTTTGCAGACGCAGTGCCTTCCCTGACCAAACTTTTCTCAAAGTCGGGTTGAATTTCCAAAATCAGATCTGCCCGGTTTGATTCAATATCATGTAATGCCTGGTCATACCCGGATGGCAGATCTACCAACTGAAAATAAGTGGATGCGGATATTTTGTGTATCAACCGTTCCGAAAATGTACTGTGATCATGGTCGACAATGCTGATGTTTAGGTTTTTATATTCCATAGTGGCAGCCCATGGGAAGATCAGCATGATCATCATCGGGAAGAGGATGATCAACTTCGGAATGATAGCGTTCCGGGTGATTTGCTTGAATTCTTTTTCGATCAAAAACTTGAGCATAATGCTAATGTTTGATGTGATTGTGGGTCAAGATATTATCAAAATGGGCGATAATCTTTCAATTGTTCATTGTTAATTTTTAATTGTTCATTCCAATCTGGGTTTGAATTTTTTCAGGCTGACCACCATTAACAATAAGGCCATGAATATCAAAATACCTACTTCCTTCAGTGCAAATGTGATGGGTAAGCCTTCGATCATCAGTTTTTTGACAGCAACGATATACCATCTGGCCGGAATGATGGTTGATATATATTGCAGGATGGCGGGCATGTTTTCGGTTGGGAAAATCATGCCGGAAAGCACCATGATCGGCATAATCAGTGCCATACCCGATATCAACATGGCTGCTACCTGTGAACTGACAAGGGTCGAAATCAACAATCCTAAGGCCAAAGCCACAATGATGAAGATAAACGATACCATAACCAGCCAGAACAAACTTCCAGCAACGGGCACCCCCAATACATAAACCGAAAGAAGAAGAATGGTGGTTAAATTCACCAATGAAAGAACAAAATAGGGAACAGCCTTGGAAAGGATGACATATATTGGTTTCATGGGCGATACCAGAAGCACTTCCATGGTTCCCATTTCTTTTTCCCGGACAATAGAGATGGATGTCATCATGGCACATATCAACATGAGAATCATACCCATGACACCCGGAACAAAGTTGTATGCGCCTTTCATTTGCGGATTGTAGAGCATTCTTATTTCGGGCATAATCCGGAAAGGAATATTGTATTCGGTCATCAAATCCTGTTGGTATGAAGCGATGATATTCGAGGCGTATCCGGTCAGCATGGTTGCTTGATTTGGATCGGTGGCGTCGGCAATAAGCTGTATAGATGCTTCTCCCGTATGCATCAGGTTTTCGTTGAAATTGTTACTGAAAGCGATCACGAGATTGATCTTCCCTTCTCTGAATATATCCAAGATTTTATCGGGATTTTCTATGTCGCGGACAATGTTAAAATATTCGCTGGCATTGATTTGGTCGACAATCCGTTCGGTAGAAATGTCTTTGGACGGGTCATACAGTGCAACCTGCACATTTTTGACCTCGGTAGTGATCGCAAACCCGAACAAGATGATTTGTATGATGGGAATACCCAATAAAATCAATATCGTCCGTCTGTCACGGGCAATGTGGTAAAATTCTTTTTTGACGAAAGACAAAAACTGTCTCATAATTAATAATTAACAATTAACAATTCTTGTTTGTATACTGCTGGTTGTCTTAACATGCTTGGTTTGTGTTTGGTTGTGGTTTATTTTTAAATGTAATATTATCGGTGATTATCGGTTCCTGTTTCTTTTTAATTATTCATTGTTAATTGTACATTGTTCATTGACTCAGGTTTTTCTTGGTGCTGTTGACAATGCTGATGAGCAATTTGATGAGTGCTTTGCAATCTGCCACAATGGATTGAAAACTTTTTTCATCAATGTAATCACTGTCTTTAAGCAACATTAACCAATATTCAGTTTCATTTGCTTCTTTTAGAGCAATACTCAACTTATGGATAAAGTCTGGTTTTGATTGTGCGTACTCTGCTTCCCGAACCAAAGCGCCAATGGACGTTCCGCTTCGTAACATTTGCTTTGACAGAATGAATTCCTTTTGTTCCTGACTTAAAAATTTGTACGCTTTGATAATTCTTAATGCAAAATCATAAGATTTCACTTTAATCGCATTTTCTTTCATTGCCTTTTAATTGTTAATCGTTAATTGTTCATTATTAATTAACTATCCGTTCTCGTTGCGTTTCTCGCCAATTGCTGAAACACTCCGTCCATATTTGTTGCATCGAATTGTGCTTTTAGGTTTTTCGGAGTATCCAGCGCTTCTATTCGTCCGTCGACCATGATGGAAACCCGGTTGCAATACTCGGCTTCGTCCATGTAGTGGGTAGTCACGAAAATAGTAATACCCCGGTCGGCGGCATTATAGATCAATTCCCAGAATTGCCGGCGAGTGACGGGGTCGACGCCTCCGGTTGGTTCATCCAGAAAAACGATTTTAGGCTCATGGAAGATCGAAACAGAAAATGCCAATTTTTGTTTCCAACCTAATGGTAAGGATTTTACGAGTGTGTTCCGTTCCTCTAAAAAGCCAAGTTTGGATAACATCTCGTCTGTTTTTGGCGCAATCTGCTTTTCTTCAACTCCATATATCCCGGCAAAAAGGCGGATGTTTTCCCAGACTTTGAGGTCTTCGTACAGGGAAAACTTCTGGCTCATATATCCAATGTGCTTTTTTATTTTTTCCGATTGTTTGGCGATGTCAAATCCAGCCACGCTTCCTTTTCCCGATGTAGGCTTGCTCAATCCGCACAGCATCCGCATGGCGGTGGTTTTTCCTGCACCGTTAGCGCCCAAGAACCCGAATATTTCGCCTTTTCCTACATGGAACGAGATATGGTCTACGGCAGTGAAATCCCCGAATTTCTTGGTCAGGTCTTCTACTTCGATGGTGACGTGTGATTCAGTGCTGGTCATGGTGTTTACATTTATCTAAAGGATATCAAAAACTTAGTTTATACAGATAACCGCATGTAACAATCCTCAATGTTGGGGCCGATTGCCCGGATCTCTATGGAGGTATGGCAACGTTGTGAAAGATATTCTTCCAATTGCCGTATGGATTCATCATCATTTTCTGCATTTGCATGGTTGATGGTGATGTGATGCACTTCGCCGAATGCATAACAGGTCTTGACTGTCGGATGTGCCCTCAAATCGTGCAATAGGTGATACATTTGGTCGCTTTGCACCGACCACAGCGTTTCGGGATATTGCTTCAGGATGTTTTCAGGTGTTTCTACCTGTAAAAATGTCCCGTTTTGAATCAGGGCAATCCGGTCGCAAAGGGTTGCCTCATCCATATAGGGCGTGGATACCAGAATAGCAATTCCCTGCTGTTGCAGCTTTTTGAGCATTTCCCAGAATTCTTTCCGTGAAACAGGATCGACTCCGGTGGTCGGCTCGTCCAGGAACAACACAGCCGGTTTGTGGATCAGCGCACAGCTTAACGCCAGCTTTTGCTTCATACCACCCGATAATTTGCCAGCTTTCCGGTCTTTGAAAGGCTCTATTTGCTGATAAATGTCCTTGATCAA
Source organism: Bacteroidales bacterium (assembly GCA_031549585.1). Taxonomy (GTDB): domain Bacteria; phylum Bacteroidota; class Bacteroidia; order Bacteroidales; family UBA4181; genus JAIRLS01. The sequence goes on along the minus strand of JAVBPN010000158.1, from coordinate 10,740 downwards.
ATAATAATTTTCTTCGATGGTGGTATTGAAAACGGTAGCAAAAAACTTCAGATTCTCTTCGACGCTCAGATCCTGATAAAGCGAGAACCGGCCAGGCATATATCCGATGTTATTGCGTATTTGCTTGTAATCTTTCACTACATCCATGCCATTTATTGATGCCGTACCGGTATCGGCAAGGATTAATGTGGTCAGTATCCGGAAAAGAGTTGTTTTTCCGGCTCCGTCAGGGCCAATGATGCCATAAATCTCGCCCGGATTCACTTCCAGATCGATATTTTTCAAGGCTTTTACTTCCCCGTATGATTTGCTGATGTTGTTGGCCGAAACCATTTTAATCAATTGAAAATTGAAAGTGGAAAATTGAAAATGTACTTTGCTTTGTCACTCTGGCTTTTAGCTATCGTTCTTAATTTTTAATTCTTCATTCTTAATTGATTTTGATTTCCCCGTACATCCCTCTTTTCAGAAGTCCATCGTTGTTTACGGCAATTTTGACTGCATAAACCAGATTTGCCCGTTCGTTGCGTGTTTGGATGGTCTTGGGCGTGAATTCGGCTACATCCGATATCCAAATGACTGTTCCGGGATATTCTTTCATCGCTTTTTCACCAAAGTCGGCAAATACTCGGACATTTTGCCCGATTTTCATTTTGGACAACTGGTCGGATGTGATGTACGCGCGTAAGTTCATCTGGTTGATGTCTGCAATCTTGAAAAGGGCTTTCCCTTGCGTGACGAATTCACCTTGTTCACTGTATTTGGTCAGGACAGTCCCCTTGATCGGGCTGTATACGATGCTTTTTTCCAACAGATCTTCGGTTTGCTCTACCTGTATTTTGAGGCCGTCAATTTCCTCAAAGACAGATCGATTACTATTTTCAAGCGTTTCCGTTTGTGCCGCCAATTGTTTTTGAAGCAGGGCGATTTGTGCATTGATGTCGTCCAACTGCTTTTGGTTGGCAGCATTTGACTTCACCAGATTTTCATACCGTTTCTGCTCTGTTTCCTGCGTGGCAATCTGTTGCTGGGTAGCTGCAATTTGTTTGGCAATACTTACGCGACGGGTTTCCACCGCTTTGATGTTGGCCAGCAATTGCATTTTTTTCAAGTGTAATTGGACGGTATCCACCAGACCGACCGGTCGGTTTTCTTCCAAATTTCTACCTTCCCGTACGTTAAACTCCAAGAGCAGTCCGTTGGCCTGTGAAGAAACAATGACCTCAGTTGCTTCAAAAACTCCTGAAGCGTCATAATCTCCGTTACCTCCTTTACATCCCGGCAACAACATGATTGCCGCCATACTTAAGATTCCTATCCATGTTCTCATATCGAATCAGTCAATTATTTGATTTTTAATTATTGGTCGTATTTTTTAGCTTATAAAGCGTCATCAGCAATTCTATTTCGTGCGAAATCTTCTCTTGCTTGGCGAGATTGGAAGCATTCACTTCACGCATGAGCTCGATCACTGTGAGCGTCCCGTTGGCTACTTTTATTTCTGCCGATTTCCGCACATTTTCCCTGAGTTGGATGATCTCATCATCATATACCATCAGATCTTTGATTCTTTTGATGTCATTATTTTCCTGTGTGACTTCCAGATTGATGTTGTACAAGAACGTTTCTTTTTGGGTAGTCACATTGTTTTGATTGATCAGCACCTTTTGGCGGTCGTTCCTTTGGGTATACAAGGCGCCGAAATTCCACGTAAGCCTCACTCCTCCGATATAAAACGGCTTAAAATCGTCCTCGAGCATGTTCAAGCCCGGTTTTCCGTAGCCGCCTTGCATAAATACACTCAGCCGAGGCATATATCCGGCAGTGATCATATCCCGTTGCGAGTCGAACAATTGTATTTGCGAATCAAATAGCTGCAATTCAGGACGATTGATGGCCCTTGGCGCAACCAGAGTTTCCATTCCAGGTTTTTGCAGCGTGCCGACCGATTCACCAATCATGGCAGACAACATTTCTGTGTATGCTTTCCGGTTGGCTTCAATCTGTGCTTGGGTTTGCTTTGTTTTCAATTGTTCCACTTTCACAGCATCCAGATCGGCTTGGTTGGCAATACCATTTTCGATGTAACTGCTAATCATATCGTGGTTTCGCTTCAAATCTTCCTGCATGATCTCATTTTGTTGCCATTGGGCATCGAACAACAAAATTCCAAAGAATAGTTGGTTGACCCGTTCTTCGATGGCGTACATGTCGACATTGAGTTGCTGATAGTCCACTTCCGACTGCGCTTGCGTGATTTTTTTCTGCGAACTGATCGATCCTCCGTCCCAAATGGTTTGTGTGACATCCAAGGTTGCCAGGTATTGATCTTTGCTTAAAGTAGGAACGTCAATTCCCGGAAAGCTGAACGGGACTTTTGTAACATCGGATTGATACGATGCCCTTGCCGTTAGCGAAATTTGGGGCAAATAACCTTTCCCGGCATTGGAAAGATTGTATTCTTTTGATTTTTCGATCAATTCGTACCGCTTGATCAACGGATAGTTTGCCCTTGCTTTCGTCTGGCAGCTATCAATAGTCAATTGGGCATATGTTGCCGGTGCATATGATCCAAGTACGAACATGAATGAGATGATCAATTTTTTCATGCGGTTATTTATCTTGTTGTTAACATTTGTGATTAACATATTTGTTAATGGATAGGGAAATTTTTTTACATCAATCCTTTTAAGATCAAGCGCACAATGACATCTTTCCGATGTTTTAAAAACTCCTCCGATTCGTTCTTGTCATTGATATTTAATATAAACTGTGATGCTATAAATGTAAACACGTTTTGGGAAACAATGTTTAGGATTACATCCATCGAATTGGCAGGAGATATGATGCCTTTGGCTGCTTCCTGATCAATTGCCTGCTGCATTTTTGTTACGATCTGCTTGACTTTGGGCAGCATGATCCGCTGCACCATTTCTCTTTTTTCTTCGCTCGCCATGATTTCATTAAAAATGAATAATGGCAATTTGGGATGTGCTGCTAATAAATCGAAATGCCTCTCAATGCTTAGTTTTAACCTGTCTAAGAATGGTAAATCCTGATCGAGTATGACAACAAAAGAGTCGGCCAGCAATTGCGCTTTTTGTTCAAATACGATGTTGAACAGGTTGGCTTTCGAGCGGAAATAATAATGCAGCATGGCGTGGTTGACTCCTGCTATTTTGGCTATGTCGGTGGTTTTTGCCAACGCATAGCCTTTATCCATAAATACCTGCTCGGCCGCTTCGAGAATGGCCTTTTCAGTATTCGAGTCTTTTTTCTTAACTTTCATGATTAACAATCGTGTTAATTTTTGGCAAAGTTAATGATGGTTTTGAAATTTGCAAATGGTGATGAAAAAATAATAGAAAAATTTTAGGAAATATAAGCCTTACCCCCATCCAGAACCTGATAAGAAGAAGGAGCTGATAAATTATTTGACAATTAATTTTTGTCCGATCTGGATGGCTGACGATTCGGATAATTGATTGAGTCTTCGTAGCGTATCCACTGTTGTGTCATATCGTCGTGATATATTATATAATGTATCTCCTTTTTGTACAGTATGCGTCACAACAGATTGTGTCCTTTCAGTTGTTTTGGGTGTTGTTTGAGTCTCTTTTTGATTGCTGGCGGTAAGGTTCTTGCCATACTGACTATAACTTTTCTCAGAAAGCGCCAAAGTGCCCGCTTTGAGCGTACAATTCTCGACGTTGACTACTAAACGAGGATTAAACGGTTCGCCCTTGAATCGTGTTTCAAAATGCAAATGAGTGCCTGTGGCACGGCCTGTCTTACCACCACCGCCAATACGATCTCCAGCTTTCAGCCGTTGGTTTACTTTTACAGAAATTGTATTTAAATGGCTATAAAGTGTTTCCAACCCGTTCTCGTGACGGACAACTACCATTTTGCCGTAATCACCGTATTCTTGTGCCATGCGTACCATACCATCGAAGGCGCAATAAACCGGATCGTTCATTTGTAACTTCAAATCAATTCCTGTATGCATGCTTCCGCTTCTTGGGCCAAATTCCGATAATACATTCCCGCAAACAGGCATTACAAAACGTTCGTTGATTGATAAAGTCGTAGTTCCTTTCGGTTTGGGATCAGCATTAAGCCGAATGTGTTGGTTATTCCAATTATTGCCGTAATATTCACTTGCCGGGTATGTCGATTTTGTTGCTGCTTGTTCGGATGGCTTGATATTTTCGGAAGTGGTTTTTATTCTTTCAGAAGTTGTTACAGTTCGAGAAGATTTACAACTATAAAGGCAAATTGCAACCATTAATAACCATTTGGCACATTTGATATCTGTTTTTTCCATGTCAAAATCGGTTTCTTGTTGTGAAAGCAAAGATACAAAAGAATTTTTTTGTCGATTGGCGAATTTTCAACTAAAGTATTCACAACATGTCTGTTTTGTTAACATATGATTGAAGATTTTTTGTTCCAGCAACAAGCGATATGATTTAGTACCATTGTATTCGATAGAAAAAATAATCATAAATTACTTATGCAGATTTACTGACCTTATGAGGTGAATCATTCTATCTCATATCTACCAAACTGACTATATTTGCCGAATGTTGAAAAATATAAAGTTTTTATTTCTAGACTTTATCGATTTTGTCCGGAAAGACTTTCATCTTGCCGCATATGTTTACACATTGTTGATTGTAGCGGCAAGTGTTCTATTCATATACACTACGGATATTGGGATCAATATCGGACATAACCGGCTTCCTACGTCCAGCACTATCATCAATAATATGATGATGTTTGTCATATTGTATTTTTTGGTGGCCATTCCCACTCTAATTATCCGTAAAGAATTTCATACAATATCAAAACCCGCTTTCTTGCTCAAAGCATTGTTATTGACGCTTTTAATTGGCTTTGCCGATGCTTTTAATTGGCGAAATGTTTTGGACATGCAATCTTTTTCTGCCCCTGAACAATCATATATTTTGAAAGTGTTATGGCGGACGCGTAATGCTACATTTGTTCTTCCTGTGCTAATTCTGCTGCGTATTTTTATGGATAAACAGACAAAAGGTTTATACGGGCTATGTAGCGGCAATCATCATGTGAGAGCCTATTTGTGCCTCTACATCGTTATTTTGCCTTTATTAATCGGTGTTTCATTTACAAATGATTTCTTATCATACTATCCTTACTATAAGCCTTGGATATTCCAGAATGTTTTCGACAATCCTGTTTGGTTGAATACGTTGATTGCCGAAACTGTTTACATGAGTGACTTCCTTATGGTAGAGCTGATCTTTCGGGGTGCATTGGTTATTGGTATGGTTAAGTTATTGGGCAGATCAGCTGTTCTGCCAATGGTAGCGGTATATGTAGGGTTACATTTCGGTAAACCGGTTATGGAAACTATTTCTGCATTATTCGGTGGATTTTTCCTTGGAGCGCTTGCTTTTCAAACGCGCCACATTTGGGGAGGTGTAATTATACACATGGGAATCGCATTGGTTATAGAACTTTTACGCTTTTTCCAGCATTATGTGTTGGGAATCGGATAAGTAGATATGAGATATCTAAGTAATTGACTATTACTCGCTATCGCATCGTGAGACCACTCACGCTAATTTGATAATCGACTATTGAATATTAGTGTAACTTCCATTAAATCAATTTTAAAGGAATACATCAAACCGTCGATTATATTGGCAGACTTATAAGAGAAAGTTTCATTATCATGAAATCATAATCCGATTGCCGACAACACAGTGTAGGCATCTTTTCCGGGCGCAATATTCGTTTTTGAGTTGTAATAATGCCTGAGATAGAAACGCGTCAGAATGTTTCATCCCGATTTGTTCCCATTGGGTAAGAATAGAATTTTTTTCGGGTGGAAGTGTTTCAAGTAGTTTGATAGCCCGGTTACAATATTCTTGCTTATCACGTACTTTCCCATATGCAAAGAGAAATGGAACAATCGTATTGATCATGATCGTGTAAAAAGCCATTTTACCTAAGGATTTTCTCTGTTTTTTCGATTCTTTCCCAAATACATAGTGGGTATCCCAATATTCGGAGGCTTGTACTTCAAAGAGTCGTTCAAAATGATCTATTGAATCGATTGCGATTATTTTTGAGAAGAGGTGTTCGGTGTGGTGAATCAACGATGCAAATTGCGATAACCGTATGGTGGGAAAATTAACCGGCCGCAACCGGAGAAATTTCCACAAAAAACCTTCAATTGGGGTTAATTCATATTTCTTTTTCAAAAAACGGTATTCTTTCTGTAATTCACTGAAATATAAATCGTCTAATATGTTTTGATCGAGCATTCCGGATTGTCCGAACAGCAATGCTTCTATTTGCATTAATTGATCTTTATGCTTGAGTAACGTTTTGAAAGGGAGCGATTTCGCAAGTTGTTCGAAAGGGAATGCATTCAGGCTAAAACCAAAATTACGTGCCAATCGCCGATATAACGTTTCCTCCCAATCGTTATTTGTTTCCCGATAGGTTTCTAAAATGGCTTCGGTTTTTTGTTCCAAGCGTTCTACTCCTAACCGCTCCATCCACAGTGTAAGGTTTATACTATCCATTTGGTTGATTTGGTTACGGCAAGGGATTATATTCTTATTTTCAACCAATTTTTTATAATTTTCTAAATAGCGACTGTCAAAATGCAAGACTATGGTGGGTATTTTCTGCCCTTTTGCATTGAAAGTGTCAGCATCGTATTCATAAACAACATGCATGATAACATTATTGTATGCCGGATCCATATGGTGTCCATGCCGTTCCCAGTCGGATGAACGAAAATGTATTTCCAAACAACCCACCCATAGGGTATCTCCTATGTATACACGCGCATCTGTGAAATCAGGCCCGGCATTTGTGTTGTGAGTACCCGGCCGTTCTATTCGTATTTTTTCTCCATCAGATGTTTGCATATTCTCAGAGAAATATAATTGTTGTTGCCAAATAAAATGCAAAAAGTCCTCTGTCATCATAGACGATTGATTATTAAATATTGTTGATGCCATAAGTTTCTTTTGTTAAGCAATATAGAAATGAAAAGTATTTTAGATGCTGCTAAGCATTAAGTGTCACATATAGAAAATATATTAACAGGAGCAATCATGTTTTAAGCATATTCATGTGGCAATTTGATCTCATCAATATACAAGGTGCGACAGTTTCAATGTTTCAAACCTTTGGTTTCGTCCAAAATAGCTTTTACCGATCCGACTAATATTTTTGCTTCTACAATTACCGGTATTTTATTTTCGTCGTCTGTAACCCATATAATGGCATCTTCGTCTCCCTTAAATAACGTCCCTTCCACCATTAGAATAGAAAATTTGATACAATTATACTTTTTTTTATTCTTTGTTTTTACTTCCTCTTTTCCCAAATATCGAATGTACAAATTATATGCTTCGCTATCTAAGATCATATTGATTGGAATTTTTTCACCGACTTGATATTTGCTGAAATCAACACTCCGAAAATAATATATGGCCGACAATACATCAAATAAACAAGGGGTTAACGGCAGTGTTCCTTCTACACCGGGATTTCCTCTTTTTTGTACGTAAGTATGTATGGTTTGATTGTCATAATCAAACTTATAATCTTCAAATGCTGTGTAGCTCCCCTCTTCCACATCCCGTTCATACCAGAACGGCGCAAGAGTATTTGGATCAACATACGCTTGGTATTTTTCCCGTATTTTGAATATCCAATCATATGATTTATAGGTTGTTCCAAATGCGTATAAATGATATACATCCCGGTTTTGATAAGTTTGTTGCATTACCTTGAATTCCACATTACCGGCATTCAGCCAAATAAAACCCCAATTATAATATGCGTTATAAGTGATAACTTCTCCTGATGCGAAAGCCTTGGTGTCAATGTTACATTGACCTTGAATGACAGATATATATACCTGAGAAACAAGAATCAATATAATGATATTTAGTTTCAATTGATTTAGATTAATCGTTGCAAGATAACAAAATATCTAAAAACACGTTACATTTGTAGGTTCATTTTGAAATGTTCGAATTTCATTGTTTGGATGAGTTATTTATTCCGGTTTTTTCGCTTTTTTGTTTTTTGCATATCGCTTTGCTGTGTGGCAATGCCTCAATTGATGGGGCAGTTGACAGCGCATGGTGCGGATGGGAAGGTAGCTACATATTATAGAAATGCTCAACGCAATGTTTTTGATACCATTTTTGTATTCAATCAAGTGCCTAATGCTAAAAAAGGTAATTTGAATTTAAAATGGCCAGCGAATTCGGGAGATCCGAGCACATTTAGCTGGTATCGGTTTAACTACACTACCAAGCAATTCGTTCACTTTGCCGATGTGCCCAACACCAATTATACAAGCATGGATACCTTGAGTCAAGGTGGCTATATGGTAGTAGCAGAATACAACGCAGTGAAAGATACTTTTGTTAGTTGGTTATACCTGAATCCCGGATTTAATTTCAAATTATACAAAAACAATGACGGGGCTGTAATGTACGATGGTAAGTTTTGTACTTACACAGATTTTTTGCTTGATCCGTCAACTCCTGTAGTTCGATCTTCATTTGTGTATTATAACCCTAAAACTAAGATACAGGGAACTTTAAATAATGATATTATTTTTACCATTCGATCTGATACTGATATTGAAATGTCTATCACCTTGAATAAGCAGGGGAATGAACAATATTTCCGTAAGTATTCTCCTCCGTATAAGAATACTCGATATTATTTCAAAGGATCTGACAAGTTTGGAGTTGTTAAGACAGACGACATTTTATATGAAACGATCATTCCGCACGCGGAAATAACAACAGTTTTACCCGAAAAAGACCCGCAATCTGCTCCGGTAGAAGTGCGTTTTTCGGCTGATAAATCGCTGAACGCGGTATCCTACACTTGGCGTTTTGGCGATGGGGATAGTATTATCTATATGCTGGATGAGCTTCCTGATACGGTTAAACACACATATTATACGCCGAAAACATATCAGGCTGTATTGGTTGCTACGAGTTTACAACGATGTCAACATTCGGTATCAGTAGAAATTATAGTTGATCCGTCTTCATTGGATGTAGCCAATGTATTTACGCCTAACGGAGATGGGGTTAATGATTATTTTAGACCAGAGAACACATCCATTCGCCAATTTGAGATATCTATATATGCTCGATCGGGACAACGGGTGTATCACTATAAAGGCAGTGATTTACGTAATTGGGAAGGATGGGACGGCCGGATCAATGGAGGTAAAGATGCTTCGGAGGGCGTTTATTACTTTGTCGTAACAGCGACAGGATGGGAAGATAAGCCATCTGTAGTCTATGATCAAAAGAAATTCACAGGATTTGTTCACCTGTACCGGTAACCTATTGCTTAGATATAATCGGTAAAAGTTTTCATAAACTGCGAACGCTCATAAAGTTGTGGATTATCGATGTTTTTATAATTTAATAATCCGCGGAAATCATCAATTTCTTCAAAACGGTGTCCTTTCATCCAGACGCTTAGATCATTCAATATTTCAGATATTACCTCAGGTCCTCTTTTAAATATAGTGGAGCATATTTGTGTTACTTGTGCTCCGGCCAATAACATTTTAGCAACACCTCCGGCATCATGAATTCCAGTGGATGCAGCAATTTCAATATGTTCTACCATAGCGGAAACCATAGCAACCCAACGTAATGAATATCGTAAATCGGAAGGCGAACTGAAAGCGTCGGCAGGTTTTATAGTCAATTCCCTCAAATTGATATCGGGCTCAAAAAACCGATTAAATAACACAACACCCTTTACCCCTCGAAAGTATAACTGGTCGACCATGTACGGAATATTGCTGAATTGATGTCCCAATTTGAATACAACAGGGATACTCAACTTATTACATAGCGCTTTTGCAATTTCAAAATATGTTTTTTCGTGTTCTGATGAAGATCGGGTTTTGTTGGTGGGAATCAAATAAACATTGATTTCAATGGCGTCTGCCCCGGCATCTTCAATTTTCGAAGCATAATCCATCCATCCTTTGTCCGAAAGGCAATTGATGCTTGCAAAGACAGGGATTGATACGGATTTTTTTGCATCGGAAACCAATTTTAGATATTCGGATACCGAATGCCCGCTTACATATGCCCGCAGATAGTCAGCGGCTTCGGGATAGTATTCACCAGTTTCTTGCAAGTTGACAGATTCACGTAATATTTGTTCTTCAAACAATGATTTGATTACAACCGCTGCGGCACCAGCATTTTCAAGCTTTTGAATTTTTTCAACGGAATTGGTTAATGAACTACTGCTGACGATTAGCGGGTTTTTCAAAGAGATTCCCAAATAAGATGTTCCCAGATGCTCCATGTCGATATCATTTGATGATGCTACAAATTTAGATGATTTTTATGAATAAACATTGTGTATGTAAATACTAATTCTTTTTGTCGTTGTTATGGTATGAATCAATTTGAAATAAAGCAGCGTGTTGATAAAACTATTTGTATCTTGCAGGGGAATAGAGTATTTTTGTGTGTTAAATTTTTCAGTAATGATAGATGAGCTTCTTTCAAAGAAGAAAAAAATTGCTGTAATTGGGTTGGGGTATGTTGGACTGCCTGTAGCATTGGAATTTGCAAAAAAAGTTTCAGTTATTGGATTCGATATCAATGAAAAACGTATTAATATGCTTCGCAACAAAAAAGATCCAAGTGCAGAATTGAGCGAAGC
>JAVBPN010000134.1:0-3886 GCA_031549585.1 Bacteroidales bacterium | reverse complement strand
ACTTCGGAAATGACACTCACATACGGTAGCACGACATATACAATTACTGATGCTGAGCTCGAATATTACGGAAAAATGGGAAGTACAAATATGGATCAATACGTTATTAATCTCACTGCTCCAGATGGAAACGAGTTTATTTTTAAATTATTCACGACCACCAGTGCTTCGGTTTCCGGCACGTACAGCCTTACTGCGGGATCTGGCACGGCAGGTTCATTTAATAACGAAAGCAGAATATGCCTTGCTAATGTTTCTCCAATTGGACTGCAGCAAGGCCAAATCCAAATTGATTATAACGCCCAACGGCAAGAAAACACAATCACCATAGCATGTCAAGATATTGACGGCAAGAACTTAGTCGGCACCATTAAAGGAAAGATTGACAAAGATGACCTTTCTTCTGATCAGCTTATTTATACAGAAAATCATTGTACCTATAATGGTGTAAGGTACAAGATGATTTATTGTGATTTTACCTGGACAAGTAATGGTAATATCTTTGAATTGATTTACAAATTAAACAGTAGGCACGGAAATGGTAAAGTGCACTTATATGGTTATGCACCAACTGATGGTTTTTATAATATGGTATCAGGGACTTATACCTATAGTGCAACACCAAGCTCGATGAACTTTGGAACAATAACTGGGGCAATATCTGGAGTTAGCGGAATGGAGGATAGAACCAGGTACATCAAAATAACAGGAGGGCAATTTACTTCTACTTATCTCAGTGGGCAAGTACCCAATCGTATATACCAGATTGACGGGACATTTAATACCGAAGAAGGCAAAGCCATAAATGCATATTTTACAGGCATAACAGAATAAGAACACATAGAACAAAATTCCCCTTACGGTTTCTCATAAGGGGAATTTTTGTAATCTTACCATACCTTTGTGGCTCATTTTTTGTGTTTCAAAGTCCATTATGCCATTTCAATTAATTTCCGATTTTGTTCCAAGTGGCGACCAACCCGAAGCCATTCATCAATTGACCGAAGGACTTGAATCCGGCGGGCAATATCAAACATTATTAGGTGTCACAGGGTCGGGCAAAACATTTACCATTGCCAATGTTGTGGAGCAATTGCAACGACCGGTGCTGGTGCTGAGCCATAACAAAACATTAGCGGCACAATTGTACGGTGAATTCAAAACTTTTTTCCCGAACAATGCCGTAGAATACTTTGTGTCATACTACGATTATTATCAACCCGAAGCATATATCCCTTCGACTGATACGTACATTGAAAAAGACCTTTCAATCAATGAAGAAATAGAAAAATTAAGATTGAGCGCCACATCATCCCTTTTGTCGGGACGACGTGACGTAATCGTTGTTTCGTCAGTATCCTGCCTGTATGGTATCGGTAATCCAGATGATTTTCATGAAAATACAATCCATATCAAACGTGGCACGTTGGTCAGCCGGAATAAATTTCTGCATCAATTGGTGTCGAGCCTTTATTTCCGCAATGAATACGAGTTCAAACGGGGCTCATTCCGTGTAAAAGGAGATACTGTAGACGTTTATCTGGCCTACAGCGACGTGGCTTGCCGTATTGTTTTCTTTGGCGATGAGATCGAAGAGATTTATACATTCGATCCGATCAATAACCACAAAGAAAAGGAGTACGAAGAAATGCGGATTTTCCCAGCTAACATTTTCGTAACCACCAAAGAAAGGCAACAATCGGCATTTAAAAATATTCAAGATGATTTGGTCAAACAACTCGACTATTTTAAAGCGAACGGACAATACATGGAAGCTAAGCGCTTGGAAAACCGTGTAACCTACGATTTAGAAATGATGCGCGAATTGGGTTATTGTTCTGGCATCGAAAATTATTCCCGTTACTTTGACAATCGCTTACCGGGCATACGCCCTTTCTGTCTGCTGGATTATTTTCCAGACGATTTTATCACAGTTATTGATGAAAGCCACGTTACCATACCGCAAGTCCGTGCTATGTATGGCGGCGATCGTTCTCGAAAAATCAATCTGGTAGATTACGGATTCCGCTTGCCTGCAGCCATTGATAACCGCCCGTTGAAATTTGAGGAGTTTGAGGCATTGATCGGGCAAACGATTTTTGTAAGCGCCACTCCTGCTGATTATGAGCTGGAAAAATCTGAAGGAGTAATTGTAGAACAAGTAATACGCCCAACCGGCTTGCTTGATCCGGTCATTGAAGTAAAACCAAGCCTGACACAGATTGACGACTTGATGGAAAACATCCAAATATGTGTGGAACGCAATGAACGGGTATTGGTTACAACCCTTACCAAACGCATGGCTGAGGAACTGACCAAGTTTTTGAGCAAAGCAGGAATTCGCTGCCGTTACATCCACTCGGATGTGGATACATTGGAACGTGTTGAAATCATGGAAGATTTGCGTGCTGGACGATTTGATGTACTGGTTGGTGTAAATCTTTTGCGTGAAGGACTTGATTTACCTGAAGTATCGCTTGTCGCCATTTTAGACGCCGATAAAGAAGGATTTTTACGTTCCGGCCGCTCTCTGACACAAACAGCAGGACGTGCCGCACGAAATATCAACGGAAAAGTGATTATGTATGCTGACAAAATTACCGACAGCATGCAACAAACGATTGACGAAACCAACCGCCGCAGAAAAAAGCAATTGGAATATAACGAACAGAACCATATTACTCCCAAACAAATTGTCAAAGCGTTACATTCCATTATGGGTGAACGATTGGAAACTACCGATTCGCACAATAAACCTGCCCAAACATATTATGTTGAATCGGAAATATCTAACGTGGCCGCAGAACCTGTCGTTAAATACATGAATCGCGAAGCCTTACAAAAGAGCCTCGAACAGACAAAAAAGAGCATGCAAAAAGCGGCAAAGGAACTTGATTTTATAGAAGCAGCCCGCTTACGGGACGAGATGTACGCATTACAGAAGTTGATCAACGAGAAAAAATAGAACGTAGCGGCTACTCCCCTTCTGCAAGTATTTTGGATATACTTTCAATCAAATTATCTATAAAGTATCCATCTTTAAGGATATATTCCCGAACCCCCAATCGGTTGGCCTCATCCATGATGTCTTGGCTGTCATTGCCAGACAAAATAATAATCGGAATATTTGGGTCAATATCTTTAACAGATTTGGCCAAATCTAAACCGGTCATTTGTGAATTACGCCCATGCAGGAAATAATCAATCACTACCAATTGCGGATTTTCGGATATGTGCTTAAGGCATTCTTCACCCGTTGAAAACGACTGTGTTATATATCCGTTTTTACATTTAAATGTGTATTCCAACAAATTGATGAACATTGGTTCATCATCTACAAAAAATATTCGTTTTTCCTTCATACTAAACTAATGATCCAGAAACCTGTTTCAAAGATACGTATTGTATTGACAAAATCAAATTGTAAAAAGAAAATCACCTTTTATTCTAAATGGATTAAAATTTGCTTATATATTATATACGTCATTAGAATAAATAATTTTTGTATAATTTCGATTAAATAGGAAAAAATATTTCCATTATCTCTAATAAAAATGCACCCAATAACGTTTCTCATGAACAAGCCATCAAGAAAAATCCGGCATGTTGTTAATAATTTGCTGATTTCTTGATCCTTTACGCGTCTTTTTGCTTTGTTCTTTGTGATTTTTTTTATACTTTTGCCCGGTTATTTGTCCAGTAATGAAAAGATTATTTTTTTGTTCGATTATTATTGTTTTGTTCTTTGCTTCATGCAGCCAGTACGAAAAATTGCGTAAGAGCACCGACTATGCGCTAAAATATAAAAAGGCCGTAGAATATTACAATAAAGGAGACTTCGCTAAAGCCTCACAATTATTTGATGATGTAGTAAACGTATACCGCG
>JAVBPN010000111.1:0-20320 GCA_031549585.1 Bacteroidales bacterium | reverse complement strand
GGAAATGTGCACTCGTCCCTCCCTGCTTCCGGCACCACCCTCCTTGCGCTGGATTCCTTGAATATGTAATATACAACATCCATAGGGCCGTATTCCATATTTATTTGTATTGCAGATGGCTCGGGACAAACAGCTACCGGGGGTTGGGCGGCCGTTTTATCCATATTACTTTTATTTTTGCAAGCGAAGAATAAGCCGCTTAGTGCAACTAGCGTCATAATCCGGAAGATTAATTTCTGATTCATCATGTTTATTGTTTATTAAATTGTTTATTATTTGAATATTTTCTATCTCATATCATAGAGTTACATTCTGCTTAAATAAATAACATAATCCCTATTCTAAATGTTTATGCGCAGGTTATTTATTTAGTATTTCTACAAAAGCAAGATTGCTATATATTTGATCATTAGATGTGTACCATACACGAAAGTTTACAAGCTGTATAGGAGAATGTGCCGGCTTCAATCGGGGTATTTTGCTGCATTCGGTGGAAAATGGTTGATACCTATAATCTTACATTCATTGGCATTTGCCTACGGTGAAATAGTCGCAATGCTGATGCCTGACACCGGTGAACCTTTAGCTTGCCGTAGGCAATTTAAAATTCACCAAAAATACCAAGCGGCAAAACATTTGCCGCTTAACTTTAAGTAGCACTTTATGGGTCTATATCGTTTTTTAGAATGCCATCAAGGATGTCAGGTATGATTAAGATGTCATTTTCTACCATCATATAAGCTAAGGATTTTAAATTCTTTATTAAAACTATTAACTTTGAAACAACAATCATATAATTTTGTTAATTTTTAGAACATTGGTTTTTAGATTGTTAATCATATAGTTTCATTATTTGATGATAGAAAAAATCATTTATTTAGAAGGCATAAATCCTGTTGACTTTTATGGAGTCAATAATTCTTTGTTTGAAGCCATTAAAAACCTTTATCCGAAGCTTAAGATCATTGCACGCGGCGAAGAAGTAAAGGTAATGGGTGAAGCTACCGAAGTTCAACGTTTTGAAGACACATTACAATTGCTGATACTTCATCTTCAAAAATATAATAGCCTTACTGAAAGGGATATCCGAGAAATGGTGAATGACTCTGTTTCTTTTCGTTTAAAACTTGATGGTGTTGAAGACGACGTAGTTGTGTATGGAAATAATGGTAAAGGGATCAAAGCACGTACCGTAAACCAACGCCGCTTGGTAGAGGAAAGTAAAAGTAGTGATTTGCTTTTTGCCATAGGCCCGGCCGGAACAGGAAAAACATATACGGCGATAGCATTAGCTGTGGCTGCTTTTAAGAATAAATCGGTAAAAAATATTATTCTTACCCGTCCGGCTGTGGAAGCGGGAGAGAAGTTGGGTTTTTTGCCCGGAGATTTGAAGGAAAAACTCGATCCGTATTTACAGCCCCTTTACGATGCATTGAATGACATGTTGCCACCCCGGAAACTAATTGATTTAATTGAAACGGGAACTGTGCAAATAGCGCCATTGGCATATATGCGTGGCCGCACGCTTGATAATGCTTTTGTGATATTAGATGAAGCGCAAAACGCTACGAACAATCAATTGAAAATGTTCCTTACACGTATGGGACGAAATGCCAAATTTATTGTTACCGGTGATGTGACTCAGATAGACCTTCCCAATCGAAATTTATCAGGGCTTCCTAAAACATTGGATATTTTGAAAAATATCAAAGGCATTTCCATCATACATTTTGATCAACGTGATATTATCCGGCATCCGTTGGTTAAATTTATTGTAGAAGCGTATGAAAAGCAAGAAGAAAACAATACCAAAGAAAATATTTAACCTATAAAAAGATATAACTATGTTAAACGCTCTTGTCAAAACCGATTTCCATTTTCCCGGTCAAAAAAGTTTGTATGTGGGTAAAGTCAGGGATGTATACGATATAGACCATAAATATTTGGTAATGGTTGTTAGTGACCGAATTTCGGCATTTGATGTTGTATTACCTCGCGGGATACCATATAAAGGGCAAGTGCTTAATCAGATAGCTTCAAAATTTCTTGATGCGACAAGCGATATTGTTCCGAATTGGAAAGTGGCTTCACCTGATCCAATGGTCACGATTGGGCTTCGTTGCGAACCGTTTAAGGTGGAAATGGTGATTCGTGGATATCTTACCGGACATGCGTGGAGAGAATATAAGGCAGGCAAACGGACTTTGTGTGGAATTGCCTTACCGGATGGTATGAAGGAAAATCAGAGATTTGATCGGCCGATTATTACCCCGACTACTAAAGCCGACGCTGGGCATGATTTGGATATTTCCCGGGAAGAAATAATCAAGCAAGGTATCGTATCTGAAGCCGATTATATACAATTGGAAAAATATACACAGGCGCTTTTTGAACGCGGCACGAAGATGGCTGCTGAAAAAGGGTTGATTTTAGTAGATACCAAATATGAGTTTGGTAAAAAGGATGGAAAAATATATCTGATTGATGAAATTCATACACCTGACTCATCCCGTTATTTTTATGCCAATGGTTACGAGGAACGTTTGGCTGCTGACCAGCCACAAAAGCAGCTTTCCAAAGAATTTGTCCGCCAATGGCTGATTGAAAATGGTTTTCAAGGCCAAGAAGATCAAAAGGTGCCCGAGATGACTGATGATTACGTTAATCAGGTGTCCGAACGGTATATTGAATTATACGAAAACATTACCGGAGAGAAATTTCAAAAAGCAAATACAGCAGACTTGTTGCAACGCATTGAGAAAAATGTAACAGAATGTCTGAAAAATTTGAAATAGGACGCGGATAACACGGATTAAACAGATTTGCGCGGAGATTTATTTTCTTAACGTCTAATTCCTCGAAGCTTTGCTTCGATAAGAAACATATATTCAACGTAACTACCTCGTAGCTCTGCTGCGGGGTAATTTGTTTTCATGCGCTATATTCCCAACAATATGTTGTAAGTTGAGCAAATAATTATCAGTAAAATGGTACGCAATATGAAAACATATTGAAACATTTTACATTAATATCCGTATACAAACATAATTTATTAAACCAAAAACTTATATAATGAAAAAAGTATTTAAGAGCTTATTGTACCTTTCTGTAGGTTTGACATTCATATTGAGTAGTTGTTCAAAGGACAAAGACAAAGATTCGGATAATTTGGCCGGAACCTTTAATGTTTTAGTATTTCTGAATCATAATCCGACTTCCGTTAAAGCAACGCTAACAGTTACTCAGGATGGAGACAACCTGAAAACATCAGGAAGTGTTACTTTAGATCAATTGGGGAAAGTCGATCTCAATTTGGTTTTGAGTTCGCTTACAGTGGACAGTGGCTCAGGTAAAGAAAACGGTATTTCATATTCATATACCGATGCTTACTTTTTGATTGCAAAACAAAAAGTTACAGTAGGTTCAAAAGGAAGTTTTGATTTTCAAGGTGCTGGATATTGGGAAGGATTTGACGATAAAGACTATGATGGGGGTATTTATATCGCTTCGGGTGGTGGAATATCTTACAAAGAATTATATTTTGACATACAAGGCGATGTAACCGGTGTAGGAAGTGTTACAATCTCTGTAGAGCCTGATTTTGAGGATATGGATTAAACGAATATTAGGTTAATTAATAAAAAGCCGTATCACAGTTACTTGGTACGGCTTTATTATTTTGTTTTAAAAAAATGGCGTCAATTTTAATGAATTATTACAAATAGTAACGAGCAATTTTGTATATTTGTATCATTAGGTATTTGACAATAAAAAGATGAAAAAGGAATTTTCTTATTGTAGGGCTATTTTAGTTGCATGTATGCTTATATTCGTACTCGATTCGTGCAATAGCTCACACAGGGCATCACAAAAACGCCGCAAGAGGGCACCATGTGATTGTCCGACATTTAACTATCATCAGCCTCAGCCCGAACAATCCGTTCATACATATTGGGCGTAATATGTTGTTCATTTAATGTCTACTTTTTTATTTGACCAAATCGTTTTTGGTCCGGTTAAAAGCCGTCGTTTGGGCGAGTCTTTGGGCATTAACCTTTTGCCAACAGGTTGTAAATATTGTAACTTCGATTGCATATACTGTGAATGTGGGTGGAACACCGACCATCCAATAAAGGGTATGCATTTACCCAAGCGGAAAGAGATTGCAGAGGCATTGGAGCAAAAATTGAAAGCTTTATCTGAAAACGGTCATTTACCGGATGCCATTACTTTTGCCGGAAATGGCGAGCCAACCATACATCCTGATTTTCCGGGCATTATTGATGATACGATTAATCTTCGGAATCGCTATGCCCCAAAATCTGTTATTTCAGTATTGTCCAATGCTACCATGCTGCATAAACCACAAGTGGTGAAAGCGCTCCAAAAAGTTGATCAGCCAATTTTGAAACTTGATTCAGCTATTGCCCAAACGATAGAAATACTCAATCAACCGGTCAAGAAGATACCGGTTTCAAAATTGATAGCACAACTCAAATCATTTAATGGAAAATGCATCATCCAAACCATGTTTGTGCAGGGAGATTACTTGGGGCACAAAATAGATAATACTACACCGAAGGAGTTGGATGCATGGATGCAAGCAATCATGGAAATCAATCCCATGCAGGTGATGATTTACACGATCGATCGTGATACGCCTGCAAAAACATTGCAGAAAGTACCTGAGGCAACATTAAAAAGTATTGCCCACATGTTGGAGAAGCAGCACATTGATGTACAAATATCGGCATGATTCAACAATGAGGCTTTACGCCATTGTTGTTACATGACATATTCCGATAGATTGTATATTTTTCTGTACAAAATTTTCTTGATGTGATCAAATTCCATTGGTCCGATGGGCTCAGGGAAACTCATCAACTTCATATTAACCCACTTCTTTTCATCGTCGTAAGGAGGTTGATCATAATGCCTCGGACAAAACCTGAATCCCAGATGCTTATAAAATTCAATACGTTGTTTGGCAGCATTGGTGGTAGGAGGTTCTACTTCAAGTACTACTTTCTTGCGGGTTTGGCTTAGAAACTGCCGCATTACTTTCGATCCGATTCCTAATCCTCTGAAATTCTTGTCGATTACCAGGTATTCAACGAATAAAAATTCGCTAAATTCCCATGTAGTAAACACGCCGGCAATAATCTGATTACAATAGATGCCGTAGAACTTGAAAGAAGAAGTTAAAAAAAGTCTCTCTAAATTATTTAATTTGAGCCTGCTTGATTCGGGAAAATCTCGTTCACAGATTTTGAGCGCACGAAGAAAATCAGGTTCATAAATATTCAAAACTTTATATGATACCACAAAAACATTTTTAATATAAAATAGAAACACACAACAAGCCTGTCGTGTTTGAAAAATTAGTTAAATAAAAAATGTTGTGGTAAAATCAGAACAACCCCCACTGCCGATGGGGGCATAATATTATTGCGGATTCTTCGGTTGTGTCACACATAAAAAAGTGTTAAATGACTATAAATGAAAAAAATACACGCTGTCTCAGTTGTACTTTCAGGATGCCAAATTATATAAGTTTTTGTTATGTGATTCTATGGAAGAAAATTTTTATTAACACAGTTTGTAATTTGTTAATTTTCAACTTATTTATTCGAAATTATCTGCTTCGCTTTGTTGATAACTTTCTTTATATAAGCGTTGTAATTCTTCTTCAAAGAAAAATTGCTTTTCACCAAAAGCAGGTTGCAATTGATTTAACCAAGTAGCATTAGGATCATATTTGGCAAAGAAAGGAACATCTACCCATTCGGGATTGCGCCCTTGTAAAAACCGGAGTACAAATACTTTTTCTCCTTTTATTTCGCTAATACCCAATACTTGTATCTTTCCCGGAGTAGCGCTCATGCTGGGGCCTCTCACAGTGCGGCATACACCACTTACTTGCCGGTATGCACCCCGGAATATATTCCAGCATTCTTCTAACGGAAGTTCAAAAAAATGTTTCGCTCCCGTATCCCGGGCTATAAACATATAGTATGGAATACAGTTGAGATTGACCTGTTTGCGCCATAATTCCGACCATATTTCCGGTGCATTGTTGATGTGCCGTAGCAAAGGAGATTGCGTTCTGATTTGCGCTCCGGTAGAGCGGATCCTTTTGATTGCTTCTTGTACGGCTGGAGTAGACAGTTCTACAGGGTGGTTAAAATGCGCCATAATAGCGAGATTCTTTCCTTTACTGACAATTTTATCGAACAACCGCATCAAATCATCGGAATCTGCATCGGTGGTAAAACGGTATGGCCAATACGACAAAGCTTTAGTCCCGAACCGGATAGTTTGGATATTGAATAAATCGTTTCCTAACAAAGCATCTACGTACGAGGCGAGTAAATGCGTATTCATGGTCATTGGATCTCCTCCTGTAAATAGCAAGTCGGTCACATCCCTGTGCTTTCTCAGGTATTCAACTAGAAGTTCGATTTCCTTGGTGGCAAAACGCAATCCTTCGAGGCCCGAAAACTGTGGCCAACGAAAGCAAAAGGTACAATAGGCATGGCAAGTTTGGCCTTGAGCCGGAAAAAATAATACTGTTTCACGGTATTTGTGTTGTACTCCGTTTAGTTTGGTACGTCCTATTGTAGGCACATTATAGTGTTGCCCTGCCGGATTTGGATTTAAGGATCGCCGTATATTTTGTACGGTTTGGCGAATAGAGGCCGCAGAAGCTCCATTATTCACAAGTTGTTCCACTTGTTTAAAATGTTCCGGATGCAACATTTCTTTACGCGGAAAACACAATGTAAAAATAGGATCTTCCGGAATATTATTCCAGTCTATTAATTGATTCACCACATAATTGTTTGCCTTGAAAGGAAGCACTCTTCCGACAATTTCAATGGCATGTCGGTCGGTGGCTGATAATCTAGACATTTGCTCTATCTCAGTATAATTATAGAGCTGATACTGTTGATAATTCATAATATCATCATTTTAGTAATGAAAAAACATACAATCAATCACGATTGTTCTTATGTCAAAATGATGAAAATCAACGCCTTTTGTCTTAAAACGCAAATTTTCTCTACCAATTCAACAAATATAATGTTTTTATAGTAAAAAAACAAGAAAAACGATCATTTTCTTCATTTTTTTGTTCTTTTCTTAAGATTATTACTCCCGAAAAATCAAAAATGATATTTGGATTGGAGATTTATGCCTCATTTTCTATTATATAATATAAGAATGGAATTAAAACCTGATCAATAATGCTTAAATGTTATGATCTTTGTTGAAAATAGCATTATTTTTTTATCTTTGCATAGAGGTTATTTTCTTATTCATAACTAAATAAGATGCGTCATGAAAAAAATCCTTGTACCGATTGATTTTTCTGAAAATACCACTCTTACTATTAATGCGGCATGTGATATTTCACGAAAATTGCATTGCGACATCATTCTACTACACTCGTATTTTGACAGAGCCGTTTTGCAAAGCATCAATTTATCTTCTACTTCGGTTGTCGATGACATTATTCCGGTTATAGATCCGGGATTAACCATGCTTCGTGAGGCATGCGAGGAAGAAATGAAAGATATGGAGCAAAAAATCCGGAAAGCACATCCCGGAATCAATATCCAATCAGAGGTAACTCCGCTAAATTTGAAAGAAGTGATCGATGAAATATGTCAAAAAAATGATGTAATCATGATCGTTATTGGAGCGACCGGAAGCGGTAAAAAAGATTCGTTTTCTGGAAGTGTTGCATCTTCTTTATTTGACTGCTCGCCGGTTCCCGTGCTGGCTATTCCAGATGGTTATATGTATTCCGGAAACCATTTTGGGAATATTTTGTACGCCACTAATTTTTCGGAGGCTGGCCAGGCCGAAGTGCGATTTATTTTAGATAATTTCATGCTTGATATCGATGTTCTATACTGCTGTCACTTGCGTTTTCCCGATAGGGACGACCTGTTGGATGAGGCACAGATGCAAATACTTAGTGAACCGTTCGAAAAAGAAGTTCGATCCGGAAAAGTATCCTTTGAAATCATTGATGCCAATGATATAGATCAAACATTGGAAAATTTGGTCAAAGAATATGGTATCAAATTGATCTCTTTTCATGAATATAATATTAGCTTTTTCCGCCGCCTTTTTTACAAATCGGTAGACAAGAAAAATATGTATAGATTCAATGTTCCCTTATTGGTTTTTCGGAAGTTTGAGGATTGAGAAGTAACTTGCGAAGGGCATTAAAAACTTAAGTAAATTTCAATGATGGAATTTCGATTGTAGGCGAGTTTGTTTGCCAATAGTAAAGTGCAAAGTTATAGGATTTTAACATATAATATGCTGATTTTTAATTACTTGATTTTTATTTATTCTGCGGCATAATACTTCTCTTTACAAAAACTTAACGTTTATTTAATGAAACAGAAATATTTATGTCTAAAAATCATTTTTTCTTTGCAATAGAAAATTGTATAGAAAACTGATGGATAGATATAAATTATTATTGGTAAGCAGCGAATCTGCTATAATCGATTTTTTTATTTATAATTTTTGTATGGAAGGTTATCAGGTGTTTATTGAGCCTGATGGCGATTCCGGTATTCGCAAGGCTTTAACAGAATTACCACATCTGGTCATATTAGATATTAAGGATGGAACCGAAACTTGTAAGAAAATACGTTCATATCAGCAATTTGACAAAACAATCGTGGTATTTTTAATTACCTATGCTGAAGATTATATGCAAATCGCTGCGTTTGAAGCTGGGGCCGATGATTGTATCGTCAAACCTATTAAGCCTAAACTACTGGATGTACGCATTAAAAATTTACTCAAACGCAATAGGGTAACGATGGCAGGACTTTCTGCCATTGATCTTGCTGACAAAAGTGAAGACAATGCCGGAATAGTTATTGATACGGATTCGTATGCTGTGATCAACGAAGGAAAACGTATTACTTTACCCAGAAAAGAATTGGAACTGCTTTCGTTATTAATGTCTAAACCTGAAAAAGTATTTGGTCGCGAAGAAATATACGGTAAAGTATGGGGAGGCGATGCTTTAGCTAATGGCCGTACCATTGATGTTCATATTCGCAAACTACGTCAAAAAATAGGTGAAAACCATATCGAAACATTAAGAGGTGTTGGGTATAAATTTGTCGAGAATCTGTAGTAACCATCTTGATTATGATCAATTTAATTAAATAAAAATATATGCAAATGAAGAATCAAATGCCAAAAATCGAATGTCCTGAATGTGGATGCGGTGAAATTCATGTGGAATATGGTAATTACGGTAGCGTTTTGCTATCGAGAGTTTGTAAACAAACTGACGAAGACATTTCGACCGAGCCAGTATGGTGTTATTGTCTTTGTTGTGGGGTGATGTTCAATCCCGAGCAGGAGGCATTTGCTGTGTAAATGTCAAATAGAGAAGGCGTAGGTCGTTTCTACAAATACTTTTGTTATCGTTTGTAAAACACAATATCTGCTTTTGTATTGTGGGGTGTCTTTCGTTTTGGGACACCTTTTTTGTTTTCATCTGGTTATAACTTTTTGGGCTATAGTTGATCTAAGCGTCGTATACTTTTATGTCCAAGTCATAGTTGAAATGCGACGGGCGTTAGCCCGTTTATACATGCGCAGCATACCTTACTGACAAAATTCCGTTCAAGCGAAGCCGTCAGGCGGAGCGCGTTTATTTTGTCAAGCCGTTTTGGGTTACTTTTTGCGGCGTCAAAAAGTAACAAAAGAAACATCAAAAAATGATTTATAAATATCAATTTGAGCCTTTTTCTCATGAATATTTCATAAATTCATGTACATTTAATGAATGCTTAACATATAGTTAACAAAAGGTTTGTTCCTTTGGGAAATTAAAAATAGAATATACCAATGCACACTAAAACCCTTCAATCAGAGTTAAAATCAGGCCTTGATCATTTTCTTTCGGAACAATTTGTAAAATTTTCCCGTGAGGATCTTTTAAAAACCGACCTACATTGTCATGATTGTAATAGTGACGAACCCGATGAGCTGATCGGCCGCATCTTGAACGTTCCCGAAACGTGGATACCGACCAAAAGGGTAGTGGAAGAACTGGAGCAAAACGGTTGCGAGGTATTGACCATTACCAATCACAATAATGCTCGTTCATGCTATGCGTTGCAGGATAAAGGCGTAGATGTTCTCACGGCTGCCGAATTTAGTTGCTGGGTACCCGATTTCAATATTGGGATACATGTGCTTGCTTATGGGTTTACACTCGAACAGGAAAAACGATTGGACAAGCTTCGCAAAAATATTTATGCTTTCCAGGAATATACTTGTGCCAATGATATTCCCACGATATGGGCGCACCCGCTTTATCATTATGCTATGGACAAGATGCCGCCTATGGAGTTTTTCGACAAGATGCTTCTGATTTTCGAGCGTTTTGAGATGCTCAACGGACAACGCGATACTTGGCAGAACATGCTGGTGAAGGAATGGATCGATAGCGTTACTCCTGAAAAAATCGCACAATTATCCGTGCAGTTCAATATTAACCCTGAACGGTATTGCCGCAATCCACAAAAAAAATCTTTTTCGGGAGGTTCAGATAGCCACATGGGCTTCTTTGCTGGGTTGACCGGAACCTACCTTTATATCCCGAACTTGCAGAAGCGGTTAAAAACTGAAACTAAGTCGCAGTTGGCGCTCGAAGCCATCCGCCAGGGTGATATGATACCTTACGGCTCGCACCAGAATTCGGAAAAGCTCACTATTGCCTTTCTTGATTACGTGTGCCAAATTGCTTTAAACTACAAAGATCCCGGTTTGCTGCGGATATTGCTGCATAAGGGAGGAACTACCGATAAAGCTATTTCGCTACTTGCGTCTAATGCTTTTGCCGAAGTGCAACGCCATAGGGTCACAATGTCGTTTGTCAACATCTTTCACAACTGCCTGTTAGGCAAATCGCCTTCATTTCTGAAGAAATTTATCGTATCGACAGCCTATAAGCCGGTTTTTGAGGATGTGGTGAAAATGGCTAAAGAACATCAAAACGAGAAAGGCTTTATGGCCGAAGAATATTATCGGTCCATATATTCGATCAACCGACACCTGAACGAGTTGCTGTTTTCGCGCTTGGTGAAAAAAATAACCAAAGCTAAATGGAGCAAGCATATGGACGCGCCGAGCCTCGAAAAACTCATTACACAATTTGAACTTCCGAGCAATATACGCGCTTACACCGAAAAACGGAAAAAAAAACACAACGGCATTGATTTGGAAGGTTTTCTTGATGGCCTTTCGTTCCCATTCCTTGCTTCGTCTTTGTTGCTGTCGGCGCATTTCACCAGCGCAAAGGTTTTATTCAATACCCGTCCGTTTTTGAAAGATTTTTCAGCGCAGCTTGGCAAATACCAGCATCCCGAACGCGCCCTTTGGCTAACAGATACTTTTGAAGACAAAAACGGTGTGTCGACGGCCCTGCAGGCAATGCATCGGGAAATCAAGCGGCGTAATTTGCCTATCGACTTGTTGGTATGCAGCGATACGCTTGCTTCGGATGATCACTTGATCGTGTTAAAACCCGTGTGTGAGTTCCATGTGCCGCTCTATCCGGATCAACCTGTACGGATACCAAATTTTGTGGAATTGCACAATCTTTTCCACGAGCGGGAATACGACCGTGTGATATGTTCCACCGAAGGCATTATGGGCGCCATGGGCCTGTATTTAAAATATGCTTATTCAGTGCCGGCCAGTTTCTTCATCCATACGGACTGGGTGATGTTCAGCCGCAAAGTACTAAACTTCGATAAGCACAACCAAAACCGCATTCGTCGTTTCTTACGTATGTATTATGGCGCTTTCGATCGTGTGTTCGTGCTTAACAACGATCAGCGCAAGTGGCTTACCGGCCGCGAAATGAATTTTGCTGAAGATAAGGTTTGTCTCACTGCGCATTGGGCTGATGCTATTTTTAAACCAGAGAAGGCATCTAAAAAAGAAATATTGGGAATTGACAACGACCGTCCAGTGATGCTCTATGTCGGTAGGGTGAGTAAGGAAAAGGGTGTGTTGGAATTGCCTCACATATATAAGTCAGTGAAAAAGACACATCCTGATATTGCTTTACTGGTGGTGGGGCAAGGACCTGCATATGACCAATTGAAAAAGAAGCTGCCTGAAGGACATTATTTTAATTGGGTGTCTCGAGAACAGTTACCGGCTATTTATTCGGCTGCCGATATACTCGTATTCCCTTCAAAATTTGACACTTTTTCGTGCACGGTGCTTGAAAGTCTCAGTTGTGGACTGCCCGTGATCGCATACAATACGAAGGGGCCTAAGGATATTATCGACGATGGTGTATGTGGGTATTTAGTAAACACTGAAGAACAAATGACCGAAAAGATCATTACTTATCTCGGAGACCTTCAGCAACAAAAGAACTTCAAAAAAGCAGCTGTGAAGCGTGCTAAAAACTATGATGTGGACGGTATCGTGGAACGGTTTGTGGCAGATGTGGGGTTAAAAGGATAATTTAAACCCGATATGGCTGTGGTTAATATAAGCATTGTATACTTTGAATATGTCCAAGTCATAACTGAAACGCGACGGGCGTTAGCCCGTTTTATTCATGCGAAGCATACCTTATTGACGATTTTCCGTTCAAGCGAAGCCGGTAGACGGAGCGCGTTTAAATCGTCACGCCGTTTTTGATTACTTTTTGCGGCGTCAAAAAGTGATGAAAAAAACCTTAAAAAATGATTTAACAACGCAAATGTAAAATTGAGCCACCTGATGTTAACAAATTATTGATAATTAAATGTTCCCGATGGCAAATATTGGTGAACCTTTAGTTCGCCGCAGGCAATTTTAAATTCACCGAAGATATGGAGCGGCAAAACATTTGCCGCTCAACTGTGGGGGATACGAAAGTATCATGGAATACGTGTCTTTGTGCCTAACCATCATGATCGATATGAATGAGAATTATTCTTTTCCTTTGTTTAATGACAAGCATCTTGCCAGCAATTGCTGATACTACATCTCTTCGATGTAACATGGCAACCACACCTATTGATGCCACTTGGTGGAAACATGCCGTGTTTTACCACATTTATCCCAAGAGTTTTCAGGATTCCGATGGCGATGGTATTGGCGATATTCGCGGTATCATTGATCGATTGGATTATCTTGCAGAACTTGGTATTGATGCCGTTTGGCTTTCTCCGGTATACCGTTCGCCAATGGCCGATGGAGGTTACGATATTTCAGATTATCGCGACATTGATCCGCTTTTTGGCTCTATGGATGATTTCAAAGAATTGTTGGAGCAAGCGCATGATAAAGGCATTCGGGTGATGATGGATTTGGTGATGAACCATACCTCTGACCAGCATCCATGGTTTGTGGAGTCACGTTCGTCTTTGGACAATCCCAAACGCGATTGGTATATTTGGCATGCGGGACATAAAGCGCCCAACAATTGGCGCACCAACTTTCTGGAACGGGCGTGGCAATATGATTCTGTCACTAAGCAATATTATTATCACTCGTTTTTCAAAGAACAACCTGATCTCAATTGGCGTAACGAAGATATGAAGCGGGCTTTCTTTGAAAACATACGTTTTTGGCTTGACATGGGCATAGATGGATTTCGCCTCGATGTGATAAATATGATTATGAAGGATAGCCTGTTGCGAAGCAACCCTTTGTTAAGTCGTACGAAAGTATATAACAGAAACCAACCCGAAACTTATGATATTCTGAAAGAATTTCGGTTACTACTCAATGAATATCCTGAAAAAACGAGCGTTGGCGAAATATATGTGCTTCCACCCGGTGATCCGAAGCTCGTTGCAAGTTTTCTTGGTAGTGGCGACGATATGCTGCACATGGTTTTTGACTTTTCATTGCTTTTTTGCACATGGAATGCCCGGAAATATTACCATGCAATACAATCTTATTATGATGCCCTTCCGTCCGAAGGCTGGCCTTGTTTTGCTTTCTCAAATCACGATATGGGACGTAGTTTAAATCGTTTTGGACGGAAGCATCATGCGAACGAAAAGGCAAAACTATTGGCTGTAATGTTAATGACGCTAAAAGGAACTCCGTTTATTTATTATGGCGATGAAATTGGTATGACTAATGTCAATATTCCCCGAAAGCAAATCTGCGACAGATACGGTAAGATGTTTTGGCCGATTTACAAAGGCCGCGACTCAGGCCGTACACCCATGCAGTGGGATGCGGGTTTAGGTGGAGGTTTTACGGCTGGTGAACCGTGGTTGCCATTGAATAAAGATTACCAACAAGTGAATGTGGAAGACGAAACGGCCGATGATAATTCAGTGTTGAATACTTACCGCCAATTAATTACTTTACGAAAAGAAATACCGGCATTGCGACAGGGAGAAATCGAATTCACAAGAACGGGTAGTAAAGATATTTTATCGTATATTCGTTCGATTGATGATCAGCAAATACAGGTAGTGTTGAATTTTAGTTCATGTAAATGCGAATTTATTGGTATTCTCCCGGAAGGTTCACAATTGATATTTTCGACTCACCACAAAACCGTTACCAATAATGAAAAAATAATATTACAACCTTTTGAGGCTTCTATATGGTTGATTATGAAGTAAAATGTATGCATGCGCGATTGTAACATAATCTTAACATAATTTTAACATTACTGCTATATTTCGCGTTTATTTTTGTGGCACAATAACACACATATATGGACAATATCTATTTATTTATTCTCATTGCGTTGGTTGCTCTGGCCGTGGTCGACTTGACTGTGGGCGTAGCCAACGATGCTGTAAATTTTCTAAACTCGGCCATCGGCTCTAAAGTCGCGTCGCGTCGGGTAATTCTTGCCATTGCTTCTATAGGGATATTGGTGGGTGCTATTACATCCAATGGTATGATGGAGATAGCCCGTAGCGGAGTATTCCATCCCGGCATGTTCTCTTTTTCCGACATTATGATGATTTTTCTTGCGGTGATGATTACCGATGTCGTGTTATTGGACGTGTTCAATACCTTTGGATTGCCCACATCAACTACCGTGTCGTTGATTTTCGAGTTGTTGGGTTCGGCGGTAATTATAGCATTGTACAAAATATGGGCATCAGCTCCGGAAACTGTAGGTGTATTGGGCGATTATATCAACTCGGGCAAGGCATTAACCATTATTTCAGGCATTTTGGTGTCAGTTGCGGTGGCTTTTGTGTGTGGGAGTGTCATCATGTTCCTGTCAAGGCTGATATTTTCTTTTCGTTACAAAAAGACATTTAGAAAGCTTGGTGCCATATGGTGTGGATTGGCCTTAACAGCGATTGCTTATTTCACCTTGTTCAAAGGACTGAAAGGAACAACTGTTATTTCGCAAGACACCATGGCATGGATGTCGGATAACATACAGATTCTTCTATTGGTGCTTTTGGTAGGCTTTTCTATCATTATGGCCATCTTACAACACGTTTTCAAAATCAATATACTGAAAATTATTGTGTTGGTTGGTACATGTGCGTTAGCGTTGGCTTTTGCGGGCAACGATCTGGTGAATTTTATCGGAGTTACCATGGCGGGAATTTCTTCATATGAAATAGCATCGGTGCATACGGCTTCGGGTGGAAGTATTGATACATTAATGATGGGTGACCTTGCCAAACCTGTTACTGTCAATTCTCTTTATCTATTGATGGCTGGCGGCGTGATGGTACTTGCACTCTGGTTCTCAAGGAAAGCCAAGACAGTAACTGACACTGAGGTCAATCTTGCACGTCAGGGTGAAGGTATTGAACGATTTGGCTCTACGCCTGCTTCCCGGGCATTGGTACGTAGCGCCATGACAATCAATAAGAAGTTTACGGCCATTATGCCCAAAGGAGTCAACCGATTTATTGATCGCCGTTTTAGGCCGACTGCTGAGGAAAAAAAGAATAAAGCGCCGTTTGACCTGATACGCGCTTCAGTAAATCTTACTGTTTCGGCATTACTCATTTCATTGGCTACTTCGTTAAAGCTCCCGTTATCCACCACTTATGTAACTTTTATGGTAGCAATGGGGTCTTCTCTTAGCGATAGGGCTTGGGGGCGTGAAAGTGCCGTATATCGTATCACAGGTGTTTTGACAGTGATTTCGGGCTGGTTTATGACTGCACTCATTGCGTTTACTGTGGCAGCTATTATTGGGCTATTGTTGATATGGGGAAAATCTATAGCTGTCGTGGCATTGGTTATATTGTGCGTATTCTTACTTGTACAATCATCGTTGTTACACAAGAAACGGACGAAGAAGCAACAAGTGGCTGAAGGATTAGTAACAGAAGGCGGATCGCTCATTGATAAATGTAATGCGGATGTATATAGCGTTTTCAAACAGATGAGTCGTATTTATACACAAACATTGAAAGGACTTGCTGCTGAAGATCGTAAAAAATTAAAGAAATTGTACAAGGAAGCTAAAGACTTGTACAAGCAGGAGAAAGAACGGAAAGCTTATGAAATGCTGCCTACGCTAGACAAGTTGCAGGAAGATGCTGTGGAAACAGGACATTATTATGTACAGGTGCTTGACTATCTGTATGAAGTATCAAAGTCGTTGATGTATATTACTAAAATAAGTTTCGACTATATTGATAACAATCACACTGGTTTGAGTGCAAAACAAGTGGCCGACCTGGAAACCGTCAACAAAGAAGTTTCGAAGGTATACGATGCCATTGTGGAGATGTTGCGGACTTCAGATTTTAGCGATTTCGAACGCGTATTAGCCAAACGCGATAGTATTTTCGATCTTTTTGTAGAGAATATCAAATCGCAAATCAAGCGCGTGAAAGGGAAAGAAAGTACGATGCGTAACAGCATTCTCTATTTGGACATCATTGGTGAAACCAAGGCTATGGTATTGCAATCGCGTAACCTGATGAAAGCGCAACGGCTCTTTATGGGATATAATGACGACTATAAGAAGTCAAAAAACAAAGAAGACAAAAAGGATAAAAAATAACGTTTATCTTCGTGGCTTCTTGCCTTTGTAATAAATTACATCAAACTCGAAGACACAAAGGAGATTACATCATAAATACCGATGAAAAGTATTTTCAGGAATATACTTTTGCTTATCATGACGTGTGTGCCCTCCCTTACCTTTGCGCAAACAAAGGATAGTACGGTAGCTACATTACCTACAATACTCAAAACATCGAAATTTGACGGCGTTATCAAAACAAAGCTGGAAGTAAGCACCGAGGAAGGCGTGATGCGGTTCAATGTACGCAATTCGCGGCTCGGCGTTCGTGGCGATATCGGAGAATACCTCAGTTATCGGGTACAGGTGGAGTTGAGCAATGAAGGCACGTTTTCACCGCTCGACTTATATGGTATATTGAAACCAACGAAAAATCTTACCTTCAATTTTGGGCAAACGCATGTTCCATTCGAAAATAATTATATCATCACTCCTGCCGAAATGATGTTTGCTAACCGGGCTTTTATTGGCAAATATTTTACGCCGGGAACGCGCGATATTGGTGCAGTGGTACAATATCGATTCAACATTGGCGGTTTCCCAATGGAAGGACAGGCCGGGATGTTCAACGGCGGTAAAATCAATAATCCGCAATGGACAGATAAACCGTCGTATGCTTTCCGCTTGATTGCCGGAAGCATGGAAGGATTTCGTTCTACTGCTAAAGTATATAAGTATAATAGCGAGCAGTTAGATCTGTTTTTCTGGGGCGCTGATGTTCATTATGCCAATCCTCATCTTCGCTTGGAAGCGGAAGTGATGAACCGCCATTCAAATACCACCGGTTTGGATTTATTTGGGACATATATTCAGGGCGCATATACCTTTGGATTACCCAATGCTAAGATATTTCATTGTTTGACGCCTGCTGCTCGCTGGGATGCTATGAGCTACGATGTGCCGAATGGGGGCTTTGATGTCAACAGGCTTACTGTAGGCATTAACTTCGGCCTAACCTTTATACCTTACGATTCGGTACTCCGCATTGATTTTGAGCAATATTTTCTTCGTAAAGACCTCATTTTTCCCGATTTCGACAACCGCGATCTACATGTAGCCGATAATAAGGTGACAGTAGAGTTAGTGGTGAAGTTTTAGGTGTAATCTGCTATATATCTATTGATTCGGTTTCTATAGAAATCCTTAAAAGCGTAAAGAATTGCTGCTCTTTTGTTGAGGTGCGTCGGGCGTAGCCCGATTTATCATGCGAAGCATATCTTGATTGACAAAATTATTCACTTCGTTCATGAGAAAGTTCCGTTCAAGCGAAGCCGATAGGCGGAGCGCGTTTATTTTATTCGCTTCGCTTAGTTGTCAAGCCCATTTTGATTCTTTTTGGGGCTCCAAAAAGAATGAAGAAAGAGGCAGAATGCTGACAATAATGTGAATTTACACTAGAACTATTGGTGTATTTTACTTGTCACGTAATCAGCGTGTTAGTTATTTTAGATGATTTAATTATTATTTTTATGTGGAATTTATTTGATTTTGAATAAATGATTAATTTTGGGATAAAAAGAATAAATATAAAACAAAAAATAATTTTATCTGCGCAAATAAGCTGCGTAGCTACAATATACTTTTGGGCTTTGTTTTAAAATTTTAAATAATACCAAGATGAAATGTCCTCATTGTTTAGTCGAGATCAATCAATCTTTTCAAGAGATTTATTTAGGAAATGACCCTGATAGTCATTTTTCAATTTTTTATATGACTTGTCCTAATTTATCATGTAGAAAAATGATTATTCAGCTTGGCCGAGGTGCTTCAGTCAGTCGTCCTAACCCAACAGTACCTGCAAGATTATATAATATCAAGTCAATGGCATTTGTTAATCCGATAACTTCACAAAGACCACCAGCTCCACCAGAAGTGGACAAAATGTTTGCTGATGAATATAATGAGGCTTGTTTAATCATATCCTTTAGCCCAAAAGCAAGTGCAGCTCTTAGTCGACGCTGCTTACAAAATATTTTAAGAGAAAAGGCTGGAATTAAAAAAAGGAATTTGTCTGATGAGATACAAGAGATTATAGATGAAGGAAAACTGCCTTCATATCTTTCTGAGAGTATTGATGCCATTCGAAATATCGGTAATTTTGCAGCACATCCAATAAAAAGTACAGCTACAGGAGAAATAGTTGAAGTGGAACAGAACGAAGCAGAATGGCTGTTAGATGTTTTGGAATCATTATTTGATTTTTATTTTGTACAGCCTGTTATCTTGCAATCCAAACGAAACGCATTAAATGCAAAACTTAATGGAGCAGGAAAACTACCAATGAAATAATCCGTATTATAAGTATAAAATAATAATTGAGATTATGAAAATCACAGGAAATTCAACACATTATTGGAATTATTTTTTAGCAATTGAGAGAGATTTGGAAAATATTTCTCGATATATTGAGTTTACAGATGACAACCTTGATACCTATTCTATCGAATTAGCGCGTATTTTATTATCAGCTTCTTCTGAAATTGATGTGATCATGAAACAATTATGTGGTTTTCTATCGTCAATCAGAGTAAAAAATATTGAGGATTATCATTCCGTAATAAAAACACACCTTAATACATTTATTGAAGAAGAGGTATCTATCAGTAGGTTTGGTATGTCGTTTAAACCTTGGAAAGAATGGGCTACAAATCAAAATCCAAATTGGTGGAAAAGTTATAATAATGTTAAGCATCAACGAAACAATCATTTCAACGAAGCAAATTTAATAAATACAATAAACGCAGTTGGAGCTTTATTCCTAACAGTAATTTATTATTACAAATACCATTTTTCGATAGAAACTAACGGCGAAGTCGAATTTCGAGATATTACAAGAAGACTTGAACCAGATGCTTCATTAATGAAGATTAATGCAAAGGGTTATTATTATTTTAATTTAATTGTAGGCGGATAATACGACTCTTAGAAAATTAATCAGTTAGCAATATCCAACAAAAAAGCACCTACAAAATCTTTGTAAGTGCTTCCCTTCCTTTGCGGACCCGGAGGAACTCGAATCCCCAACCTTCTGATCCGTAGTCAGATGCTCTATCCAATTAAGCTACGGGTCCTTTTTGCGGGTGCAAAGATATATTTTTTTTTCTCGCACACAAAATTTGTGGAAAAATGGATTGCCTTGTACGATTTGTTTATTTGTATTTTTTTTCGTTACATTGTATGATGATTCATCGATAAGTATTGGATCTCGAATCGCCCATTAAATAAATTACTCATGAAACCAATCTTGACGTTTTTAGCTTTATTTTTGGCAGCTACTGT
>JAVBPN010000171.1:0-11738 GCA_031549585.1 Bacteroidales bacterium | reverse complement strand
AAGATTTTGAATAAAAAAAACATCAATATCTTTCAATTTTATCGTATCCTTCAAAGAATTTTTAAACAAAATTGAAAGCTGAGATTTCATAACCTCCTTAATGTCATTTGCTTTTTCAAACTCAAAATTCCATATATTATGTTCATTTCTCACGCTATCAACGAATTCAAATATTTTGGTCGAATCAACTATTGACGAAAAATCGCCATTTGAATTCTTCTTCCATACAGGCAAAATATCAACTATTTGCTTTAATGTAAATGTATATATCGGTATCTTTTTCTCTATAGCAGACAAAAACTCGGAATTGGTAATTGATTTATCACCATTTATCTGATAACCGTATCTATTTCCCATAATAAGAATGAATAAATCAGCATGATTACGCACTGCTTCAATGCAGTTTTCGACTGTAGTTTTATTAGTATCTATTGGAAATGAATAATCTTCAGACAACATAGGTACATGTCCAATTTCAGCGATAAAGTCTTTTAAATCACTTCTTACCTGGGATAAATCATAACATGTTGAACTAACGAAAATATTTAACTTCATAGAATGCAGTATTATTTTAATTATAAAGATAAGTTTTTTCTTTTTACTAAATCTTCTTACCTTTAGAATAATTTGGTGTCAACAAGAAAGAAAAATAGAATGTTTACAACATAAATGCAATACAATAAAAATTAATAAAGACTTGATAATTTATTTATCGTCAAGCCTTTATGCGGTATGGATGGGGCAAAATCCAATGCAACAGAAGCCTAGTTATCAATAATATTCAAACAACACAATTATAAACTCCTAATTAACTCCACCTCTTTTGTTCTCCACAATAACGTGTTATTGGTTATTTACTAAAATATATTTCAATTTATAAAATGCACACTTACTTTCTTATATAAATAACCCGTAGTGCATTTGGATGAACAAAAACTAAAAGTAGATGCGCACTCTTAATGATAAAACCATCCATATTCAGGGTCGCCCTTGTAAAATCTTAGAAATATCTTTCAGAAAGTCCGATTAACTATTGCATTCATCAATTTTTTGGTTGATGAATTGGTTGATGTGCCCCCCTAAAACTCCAGTAAAATCATCTCATTTTTTCAATTTTTCATTAACGCTTTTGTAGTCTCAAATCTTGTAATTACCTTTGTATTCAATAAAAGCGGGAGTAGCTCAGTTGGTAGAGCATCAGCTTCCCAAGCTGAGGGTCGCGAGTTCGAACCTCGTTTCCCGCTCGACAATAATTGAGCACCTACAGAAACCTGTAGGTGCTTTTTGTTATGTTGTGTTGTATATAAATCTGAACGCATATGGATGGAATGGATTATGATTATGAAAACTTATTGAAAGCAGCTTACCAATGTGATAGGGATCCGGCAAAAGGCATTGATGCCGATTGTTTTTGCAACCTGATAGAAAAAGAATACCAAAGCCAAAAGGCGAAAGAAACCCTGCAAAAGGCAGCCAATGAAGCGGCAGAAGCAGCTTACGCCTTCGGAATAGTTATAGGAGAAATCTCTACCCAAATTTATTTAGCTCTTGAAACCGTGATTCGCAATAGGCAAAAGGAATTATCGCCGGAACAAATCAAAAAATTGCAGGATTATAAAACGCAATTGCGTGAGCCGAATATAACTGTGAACGCCATATGCGATATAGTGGAACGGGTAAAGCCAATTATCAAATTCTGAGAAAATGGATGTTGGGTTTGTGAGTTAATTTTCATCTTTTCTTTCATTTTTAATTTCTAACACGAATAACAAACCCTCTATTTTCCCTTTATGATTTTTTTGCTACTTTTGTAGCAAACCGGATGTGGTTATTTACCGAATAAGGTAAAAAATAATCATACCTTCGGTTTTTTTTGGTTTAAGCCCATATAATTGAAATGCGCTTGAATCTGATCTAGACATTTAAAACGTGATTGTATTCAAATGAAAAAATATTTAAGCATATTCTTATTGATATCTATGATGTGTTCTTGCGACCATACCATCAAACATTTACCTTATCCTAAGGCTGCCAAAGGCAATGTAGTAGACGACTATTTTGGCACACAAGTGGCCGATCCTTATCGATGGCTTGAAGATGATAAATCTCCCGAAACAGAAACTTGGGTTGCGGAAGAAAATAAAGTGACTGAAAATTATTTTTCACAAGTTCCTTTTAGGGATAAATTGAGGGCACGTATTACAGAACTATGGGATTATCCTCGTGTTACTACTCCGGTAAAAAAAGGTGATTATTATTATTTTTATAAAAACGATGGATTGCAAAACCAGCCGGTGCTCTATCGTCAAAAGGGATTAGATGGTAAACCAGCCATGTTTTTTGATCCCAATACCTTGTCAAGTGATGGTACGGTGGCTATGGAAAGCGCTTACTTTTCAAACGATAACCGATTGATGGCCTATAGCATATCGCGTTCCGGATCAGATTGGCGCGAATTTTTTGTGATCGACACACAAACCGGCAAACAATTGGAAGATCATATTCAATGGGCAAAATTTACTGGAGCAGAATGGGCAGGCAACGGATTTTATTATAGCCGCTACGACGAACCCAGCGATGCTACCAAGAAATATTCCGAACAAAACCGTTTTCACAAGATATATTATCATACCATAGGCACTCCGCAAAGCGAAGATAAATTGATTTATATGGATTCCGAGCATCCGCTTCGTTATTTCTCGGCACAAGTGACCGATGATGAGGAATTTTTGATTATTACGGCATCAGAAGGAACATCGGGAACAGAATTGTATTACAGTCGGTTATCTGGTTATTCGCACAAAATTACTCCTTTGATCAAGGGATTTAGCAATAACCATGCGGTCATTGATCATCATAATGGAAAATTATTGGTACTAACAGATTATTTGGCATCCAATTACCGTCTGGTTTCTATTGATCCGGAAAAGCCTGATCCGGAAAATTGGACGGATGTTATTCCCGAAACTGTAGAACTTTTGGAAAGTGTGTCTACCGGAGGAGGAAAGTTGTTTGCATTCTATCTGAAAGATGCAAGTACCAAAATTGTGCAGATGGATTATCAGGGGAAAATAGACCGTTGCCCTGAGTTACCTGCCATCGGCACGGTATCGGGATTGTCGGGTAAGCGTGATGAAAACATATTATTTTATTCCTTTGCCAGCTTCAATAGGCCTTCTACCGTGTTTCTTTATAACCTCGAAACAGGCAAATCCAATGTATTCATGCAACCCGAATTGAAGTTCAATCCGGATGATTATATCATTGAGCAAGTTTTCTATATCAGTAAAGACGGGACACGTGTACCGATGTTCCTCGTACACAAGCAAAACATCGAATTGAATGGCAAAAACCCGATGGTTTTGTATGCATACGGAGGATTCAACGTTAGCATGACTCCTTCCTTCAATGCAGCCCGAATAGCGTTTCTCGAAAAAGGCGGTATCTATGCTATGCCGAATATCAGGGGCGGCGGTGAATACGGTGAAGAATGGCATCAAGCAGGAATGTTGGAGAAAAAGCAAAATGTATTTAATGATTTTATTGCCGCTGCCGAATACCTGATCAAGGAAAAATATACCTCATCTACAAAATTAGCAATTAACGGAGGATCAAATGGCGGATTGTTGGTTGGCGCAGTAATGACGCAACGTCCAGAATTATTTCAGGTAGCTCTTCCGGCGGTGGGCGTAATGGATATGCTCCGTTACCAAAAATTTACGATCGGATGGGGTTGGATGGTCGAATACGGATCGAGCGACAAGGAAGATGAATTTGCTTATTTATATAAATATTCGCCTTTACACAACATCAAAAGTGGTGTATCATATCCTGCGACATTAGTTACCACCGCCGACCATGATGATCGCGTTGTTCCTGCCCATTCATTTAAATTTGCCGCTACGCTTCAGGAAAAAAATTCCGGCCATCATCCTATTTTGATTCGTATTGATAAAGATGCTGGTCATGGAGCAGGTAAGTCCACGTCAAAAGCTATTGAAGAAGCTACCGATGTATGGAGTTTCGTATTTTACCAGCTAGGAATGGAGTTTTAACTTTCCTACAGCTGCAATCTAAACAGAATCTTAATAAAAAGATACAGGAAAGAGTTCTCGATAAAATAGAGCGTACCTGCTTGACTTATCGAATTTCCGTGTAATTTTGCGCGATCAAAAATTTAAAACTTAGCAAAGCGTTCTCATGAGCGTTAGCAAATAATCTAATTGACCAATGGCATCAGAAGATGTATTTAAAAAAATCATAGCACATTGTAAGGAATATGGGTTCATTTTTCCTTCGAGTGAAATATATGATGGGCTGGGCGCTGTATATGACTACGGGCAAACAGGCGTAGAATTAAAAAATAATATCAAAAAATATTGGTGGGATTCAATGGTGTTGCTCCATGATAATGTAGTGGGTATTGATTCGGCTATCTTTATGCATCCTACCATTTGGAAAGCCTCCGGCCATGTGGATGCATTCAACGATCCGTTGATCGATAATAAAGATTCCAAAAAACGTTATCGTGCCGATGTGCTACTTGAGGAGCATATCCAAAAAATCGAAGAAAAAATTGATAAGGAAGTAGAAAAAGCAGCCAAACGGTTTGGTGATTCATTTGACGAAACCATGTTCCGGCAAACCAACGGACGGGTGCTCGAGTTGCAAAAACAAGCCGATGATGTCCGTACCCGGATGAATACTGCACTTAACGCGGAAGATTTTGAAGCGCTGAGGCAACTCATCCTCGATTGTGAAATTGTGTGCCCTGTCTCAGGAACACGTAATTGGACAGAAGTTCGTCAATTTAACCTGATGTTTGCTACCGAGATGGGATCGACTGCCGATGGCGCTCTGAAAGTATATTTGCGTCCGGAAACGGCACAAGGTATTTTTGTAAATTATTTGAATGTCCAAAAAACTGGCCGGATGAAAATTCCTTTTGGAATTGCTCAGATCGGAAAAGCATTCCGTAATGAAATCGTAGCACGGCAATTTATTTTCCGTATGCGGGAATTTGAACAAATGGAAATGCAATTTTTTGTCCCGCCCGGAACTGAGCTCGATTGGTATGAACAATGGAAGGAGGTACGACTGAGGTGGCATAAAGCATTGGGGTTGGGTGATAACAAATACCGTTTCCACAAACACGAAAAACTCGCACATTATGCCAATGCCGCTTCCGATATAGAGTTTGAGTTTCCGTTTGGCTTCAAGGAGTTGGAAGGAATTCATTCGCGTACTAATTTTGACTTGAGCCAACACCAAAAATTTTCAGGGAAGAAAATACAGTATTTTGATCCCGAACGCAATGAAAGCTATACGCCATACGTGGTCGAAACTTCGAT
This sequence comes from Bacteroidales bacterium, assembly GCA_031549585.1. Classification (GTDB taxonomy): domain Bacteria; phylum Bacteroidota; class Bacteroidia; order Bacteroidales; family UBA4181; genus JAIRLS01. The sequence goes on along the minus strand of JAVBPN010000171.1, from coordinate 6,387 downwards.
CGGGTTAGACCGTATGTTTTTGAGCATCGTGTCAAGCGCTTACACCGAAGAGAAATTGACCAAAGAAGACGGATCGACTGATGAACGTATTGTAATGCGTATCCCGCCCGCATTAGCGCCGGTTAAATTGGCGGTATTGCCTTTGGTAAAGAAAGACGGATTACCTGAAATTGCAACCAATATCAAGAATAAACTCAAATTTGAATTTAATTGTCAATATGACGAAAAAGATTCCATCGGGAAACGCTACCGCCGTCAAGATGCAATCGGAACGCCTTATTGCATTACCATCGACCACCAAACAATTGATGACAATACAGTAACAATCCGTTATCGTGATTCAATGCAGCAGGAACGTGTCCCTGTAGGTCAACTTTCGGAAATTATTTCTGAAAAAGTAAGTTTAAAAGGGTTGTTACAAAAGAACGAATAAATCTTTTGGCATTTGGAGCATAATTGGAGAGATTATAGTTACCTGCAATACGGTAACAGCAGGCAGCGCAAGTGTTATAATACACTAAAAAATATCGAATTATTTGACCATTTGAAGGTTTATAATCCGGTGTTGGTTGGGACTTTTCCTATCCGGATTGATATCAAAGACAGTGATTTGGATATCATATGCGAAACGCACGATATTCAAGAATTTGCGCGAGTTATAAGGCATTATTATGGAGAATTTGCCGGATTTTCCGAACAAGTATATGATGGTCGTTATATAGCTAACTTCACTTATTCGCGTAAAAAAATAGAAATTTTTGCACAACCTGTATCTGTGGAATTGCAGGATGCATGTCGGCATATGTTGGTCGAAAGCAGGTTGCTGAATTTGTTTGGCAACAAATTGCGCCGCCAAATTATTGCTTTGAAAAAGCAAGGGTTTAAAACCGAACCAGCTTTTGCAAAGGTATTGGGTTTGAAAAATGATCCTTACCGAGAACTATTAGAATTGGAAACAGTATCAGACGACGATATGTGTCGCAGATTTGGCCATTGCATTTGATTCGAAAATAGAGAAAACATGTTTCTCTTCAAGATCTTCATACCATGTTCATTGGAAAAGAAACATACACAATACGAGGGTGGAACTTGGATGATGTTGCCTCATTAGCTGAACACATCAACAATTTCAATATTTGGATAAATGTTCGTGACAGGCTACCTTATCCCTACACGACAAGCGATGCCAAAGATTTTATTGAAATGGTTTTGAATAGCCCAGAACAACATGATTTTGCTATTGAAATAGAAGGGAAAGCAGTTGGCGGAGTGGGTATTGTTCCCAGCTATGATGTGGAACGTTTCAATGCCGAAATCGGATATTGGTTGGCGGAAAAATATTGGAATCAAGGAATTATGAGCAATGTTGTAAAAACTTTATCCGATTATATTTTTGACAATACTCAGTTCATACGCCTTTTTGCTCCTGTGTTTGAATATAATAAAGGATCGATGAAAGTGTTAGAAAATGCAGGGTTTACCAAAGTGGCTGTTTTACGTAAAGCCGCTATCAAAAATGGTCAAATCATCGACTTACATTACTACGATCGCTTGAGCCCTTCGCAAATATAAATTTAAGGTTTAAGATTCAAAATTTAAAGTCTGGGTATATGGTGCATGGTACACGATTGCCAATGCATATCTTACATTGGCAATCATTAATAGTTGGCGAACAAAATCTTTAGTGATCTGTACTTTCCGTAATCAAACCTCTGCCCGTTTTTTGTATCTTTCCTTCGTCTTTTAGGTATGAGGAAATACTGTCCAGCAATCCATTGATAAACACAGAGCTTTTGGGTGTTGAATAATATTTGGATAATTCCAGATATTCGTCAAATGTCACTTTAATGGGAATAGACGGAAATTCTATCAATTCATTAATTGCCATTTGAATAATCAAGTTATCAATCAAAGCAATACGTTCCAGATCCCAATTCTTGGCATGCAGCTCGATTATCTTGTTATAATCGTTATGATGCACAATAGTTGAATGAAGCAAATGAAAAGCAAACTCCCGGTCATCCTCCGATTTATATAATGAGGGCATCAAAAACTCGTTTCCTTTCGGCATAGACCGAATGACCCGTGTTACCAAGCTCAATACAAAATTGATATCGTCATTCCAGAAAATACTTTGTTCTTCCATGATCTGAGAAAACATATCGTACTCTTCCAGTTCATTGGAGTAAAAATCAATCAAAACCTGCCTGTCGGACACATAATCATGATGATCCGACTCCATATATTCTCGATAATAATCAGAATTGATCAATCGGGTATACAAATTTTTGATTAATTCCGGATGATTCACCCAACTTAACTTATACTTGTTGAGATAATCGTTAAATGCCGGATTGTTTTCAATTTGTTGGATTACTTCATTATCAATAAAACGAGTATTAGGGTGCAGATCTTCAAAGGAAGGTAACCTCTTGTTGCGAGCCAAATCAATACGCGTTTCTGCATACCGTTTTACTGATATAATCAGAAGCAAGAGATATACATATAGATCATAGGATTTATTGATGCTGAATGACAGATCTTTTTCCGATTTTGCCAACCCCGCATCCGGAGTATTGAAGTGCGCATATAGAATTTGTAAAATCTTAATGCGGAGTAACCTTCTGCTAATCATGCTTGGTAAATTACAAAACGGCGCAAAGTAAAGCATTTTTTGGTAATATGAAAAAAGAACAAAGGTGAAAGAAAACAATTACTAATAAATGATTAATGTTTAATGATTAATTATTAATGAGTTGGCTTTTTTAAACCTGTGTTAATTTTAGGTTGAAAAATTTTTTACTGACCAAATAGTTTGTATTTTCTGAAAAATTTATTTGGATCATAAAAACTTAATTTTTAATTATATTTGCCTCATATTTATTGAAAAATCATTATGTCAGTATCTCGTTTTGGCGTTTCATTAGAAACTGAATTACTTGAAGCATTGGATCAATATGTTGCTGAAAATAACTTTCCAAACCGTTCACAGGCAATCCGGCAATTGATTGAACGGAATTTGGTGGAAAGGAAATGGCAATGCAATCACATGGTTGCTGGTGCTATTACGTTGATATACGATCATCATAAGCGTGAATTGGGTGGTAAAATAGCAGACATCCAACACGAGTATTTCAAAGAAATCATGGCGGTGCAACATTTTCATTTATCACACGAAACCTGTATGGAAATTATTGCCGTAAAAGGTTTGGCTCTCCGGTTAACCGAGTTATCCGATAAATTGATTGCTTTAAAAGGCATACGGCATGGAAAATTGGTAATGACCAAAAGTGATGACGTAATCGATTGATGTTTTTATTGCCAGCAGCTTTTTATTACAACATTGACATCCCCAAGTCTTGTTAGTTTTATTTTTTCTGTGAGAAAAACACAATTATAATCCCATGAAAAGAATAGCTGATCCGCTTAAGCAAATGGTCGCACCGGCAATAGCATGCATGAAACGATCAATACTGTTGGTTTTGGGTAAAATTTTAAGGCCATAATAACCAAGGGTTACAATGGTACACATAGTAAGTACTGTTACTGTGGAGAATAATAAGATAATCGAAAGCATACCGGCTGTGCTATGTTGTGCGGCAGGATACATCAATAAAGGCACTAATATTTCACAAGGCCCTAATACAAATATAATGAATAACACCCAAGGTGTAAGATTTCTACTTTTCCCATGCAAATGAACATGTTCGGTCTGATGTGTGTGTTCATGTTCATGCGTATCATGGCTTTCATGAAAATGTATATGCGTATGCGGTTTATTTTTAATTGCTTTAAAGATTCCCCATACCATGTAGCAAAATCCAAATAGAAAGAATGCCCATCCGGCCAGACTTCCACGTATCGATTCAAATCCTTCGATGTGTGCAATACCAATTCCCAAAGCGATTCCTGCAAATCCAATAATCACAGAACTCGCTACATGGCCAATTCCACAATACAACGTAGTAACCAAAGTCCGGCTAATACTCCAATCTCGTGCTTTGGACATCATAATAAATGGGATATAATGATCAGGGCCAAGAAGCGTATGGGTAAAACCTAACCCTGCAGCTGTCAATAATAAAATACCAATATCGGTCATATCAATAGGAATTAATCCTTCTAAAAGATGATTTTACATCTTATAAAAAACGTTCCAAATGTACGACGAAATCATAGCATATGCAAGCTAATTTGATGAAAACCAAAAGTTAAAAAACTTTAATATGAATATATATTTATAGCAAAACATCCATGCAATAGTTTGTTAAGCTTGCTTGCAGTGAAAATTTGGCCAAACAAGTTTTATTTCAAATCAAAAGTTACCAATAAAGGGAGATGATCAGACATTTCTTCAGTCATACCATCATAAACTACATCAGCAGAAATAATATATTTTGCCATCGCATCATTTGCCCACACATAATCGATGCGGGAAATGTGCTCCGAACGATATTTCTCGGTACTGAACGTATACAAAAACTCCTTATGGAATACCTTCAACAAATCGATATATCCTGCATCAAGCATTGCATTGGTAATTGAATAATCAAATTTTTTATTGTCCAAATTACGTATTCGCGAATCTTTAGCTTCTGTTTCTATTCTTGCTTGAAGCATTTCATCGCTATACTGCGGAGCATCAATTTCGGCTAAAGAATTGAAATCACCCATAACCAGAATTTTTTCATTCTGGGGAATCAGTGCGGCACGGGCAAGGATTTCACGAACTTCATTTCTACGCTTTTCAAGACTACGCGGCGAAAAATGAACGACCATTACGTTTATTCCATTAACATTGGCATACAGATAAACGTGGTGCATGTTGTCTATTACCTTTTGAACATTGACAATCGGATATTTTGATGTCAAAGCCACCGGATACCCTTCCTCTTTAGACTGTATGGCATAAGGATGCCCATACCTTGCAGCAAGTTCCTCTAAGCTTTTTTGTGTGAAATGATTCATTTCCTGATAAGCCACCATGTCCGGATTGATTTTTTTTACCCAATCAACATACATATTCTTGATGGTATCGTTATTGAGGAATCCTTCAAATACATTATATGAAAGGAGCTTGAATTCTCCAGGTTTGGAAAATGGACCTTCAGATTGCTTAGCTGACTGCGTACAGCTTACAAAGATGAGTAGAATACTAAGATAGAGTAAATTTTTCATTTTATTTTTATTGAAATTGGATTTATTTAAGAAGTAGATAACAAGCAATCAATTATTGATCATGTTAAAATATCAAATTTTACAGAAAATGAATATCTATAAAAACATTCCAAGTATACAATAAAATCATATTACATGCAAATTAGTAGGGTAAAAAATAAGGAAGATGCGATCTTTATGGAGATCGCATCTTCCTGAAAGTTCAATCCATTAAGGATTTTTGTAAAAGCTAATGACCCGCTATCTCTTTTTCATATTTTTCGCCTATCTCATAGGCGCCGGATTGGTTTTTCGAGAATTCCGCATATCTCCAGAATCGTTCTGTCCGCGAAAAGAATCATTACGGAAGGATTTGCTCCGTTCACGGGCATCTGCTCGCATCTGCGACCCTCTCTGAGAGGAACGGGCATCAAAATATACCCGTTGTTCTTCTGTAAGTATACTTCTGATTTTTTGCCGGTTAGATGCTGTTGTTTTCATCTCCTGTGCCAATAGAGACGATATCTCATCAATGGTTTTATTGACTTCTTTCATATCCGGCTTATCGGCTGTTTGAAGCCCCTCGAGCTTAGCCCGTTTTTCTTTTAATGCGTTTTGCATTTGCGTCCGCTCTTTCACTTCTTGCGTCCGGATTTTTTCGATCTCTTCATGTTGTTTGTCGTCCAATTTTATTGAGGCAACAAAATCATTAGACCTCATCATACGTTGTCCTGCGTCTGGATTTTGAGCCGGTCTTTGGTTCGGCTGTGCATATAGGGATAATCCCGATATAGCTACTACAGCTACAAATAAAAAAATATTCTTTTTCATGATAAAAATTTAAAAATAAAAACTTCAAATAACTGCTGTGTACACTTGCTTTCTGATCTATATGACAAAAGAATTCTATACAGGTTTAATGCCAAAGAGGATATTAATGACGACTTTTAACAATCTTTAGCATATTAAGTGCTCAAAAATGATGGTATGAAATGTAGCTAAGGTAGATATAGACTCTGTTTTGCAGAGTTTGATAAAGAAAAAATAAAATGATTATCTGTTTTGATACCTAATGCTAATTTTTCAACCCGTCATTGCTGTAGAAGTCACTTAATTCGTTACATTCTTTAACATTTGCACAGGCATTTTTCCGTTAATGGCAGAATGAGGTCTATGCTCATTGTAATAGGCCAAAAATCCCAATAATTCATTTTTTAAATCATCCAGGTT
>JAVBPN010000203.1:0-2591 GCA_031549585.1 Bacteroidales bacterium | reverse complement strand
AAATGCAATTGACAGAAATACTTGTGCCGTATTTTTGGAAATTGTTACCAATCCGCAATTAGAAGTAGCCGATTTAAAAGAGCTTTCAGCCATCGCCCGGCAAAAAAATATTCCCTTGGTAGCCGATACAACTGCTGTTCCTTTCTGTGCATTTAATGCGAAAAACTTTGGTATTGATATAGAAGTGGTTTCGTCAACCAAATATATTTCGGGCGGAGCAACAAGCTTGGGTGGAATGATTATTGATTACGGCACATTCGACTGGACAGGCAAACCAAGCATAAAGGATTTTGCATCACTCGGTAAAGGAGCTTTTACAGCCAAGCTTCGTAAGGAAACACACCGTAATATTGGCGCATACATGACGCCACATACAGCACAAGCGCAACTGCTTGGTTTGGAAACTTTATCGCTCCGTTATGCAAAAGCTGCTACATCATGTCTTTACATCGCCAATGACTTACAACAAATACCACAGGTGCAAACTGTCAATTATCCGGGGTTAGCCTCCAACCGTTTCCATCATCTTGCGGAAAAGCAGTTTGGTGCATTGCCGGGCGCCATGCTTACGTTCGATCTGTCATCAAAGGAAGCCTGTTTTGCTTTCCTGAACCGTTTGAAACTCATCAAGCGTGCAACAAACCTGTTCGATAACAAGTCGCTGATTATCCATCCGGCAAGTACTATTTTCGGTATGTTTTCGCAGGAAGTTCGGGACCAGATGAATATATCGGATGGTACTATCCGCCTTTCCGTTGGATTAGAGAATGTAGCCGATTTGTTGGATGATATCCGACAAGCTTTGAGTTGAGCATAAGCTAAAATACACAACAGTAACATAAATTGAAGTAAATGAAAAAATATCTTAATAATAATTTTGACTCTGTCAAATTGATTAATGTTTTTGATGAACTACCTATTTGGTCAGCACCTTTTGGGTTGAAATTACTGGATGCTGTTGAATATAAACCGAATAAATGCAGTGAAACGATGAAAATACCGAATGTCCAAGCTTGCGGTTTGCTTACAACGGGCGGAAAGCGCGTTTGGCAAAGTCTGTCCCCCGCGTTACCTTTTGTCTCGGTGGACAGTGTAAGCGTCCGCCACGTCCGCTGTCAGCAACTGTGGAAAGATATTTTGAATAAAGTATTTGAATGATAAAGGGAAAAAGTGTATTTTTGTAAAAAGCATAAATTGAGTGTATTAGTTTTAATCAGCTTTCGATTCTTACTTTTGATGCACCAAATGAAAAATGGTTAGATTTTATAATTGAGAGAAGGAAAGGAGTTGTTCTAAGCGAGAAATACGATTTAATCATCGGTCCGGTAGCCAACGATGATGTTTTTGGAACAATCATTTTATATGAAGCCGGACAATTAGACAAAGAGAGTGCTATAAAAAGATTCAAAGTCAAAGAATTGTATCATCAAGTCGTATTTTGTAATGAAATAGCATTAAGTAAATTAACCTTTATCAAATCATATAAAGTTGAATTATAAATGAAAGACAAAACTCAAATATCAGCGCTTTTGGGGATTTGTATCATTCCGCAAATTATTGATGAGATAAAAGAACATTATGGTAATCAGGAAGAAATTGCAATAAAAGAATTTTACAAATCAAATTTATTCGATAAGTTACAAAATCCGGATACAGGGCTTTGGCATTTAAGTGCAAAAACACTTTCGCAAATTTTTTTAGTAGAAATAAAAGAACAAATAATGGAATTTCCGGAGGAACAGTCATGAGCAAAGAGTCTAATTTTTTAATATTTGTAGTTGAGTATTATCGGAATAAGAAAAATTTATCAGGAAAAGAAATCATTGCTTTGTTTGATAAATTTAATATTTGGGATTTGGCTAAAAAATCATATTTCCTTTGGCATATAGAATCCCCTGATAATTTTGTGCAGGAAATCGACAATCATGTGATTCAATAAACCAACCTATAGCCAACTCCTTTAACAGTAATAATTTGTATAGAGGGGTCTTTTTTCAAATATTTGCGCAAACTGGTAAGATATGTATCCAGGCTCCGGGAATAAATCATGCCAATGCTACCCCAGTTTTCTTCCAGCAATATATTGCGTTCAACCACATTACCTTGATTCACACATAATGCATGCAAAATGGAATTTTCCTTTTTGTTGAGCTGGATAGATTCGCCAAAGCCGGTTAATTCGTTTTTTCCAGGATTAAAGCAGTATTGACCTATAAGAAATGTATCATTTTGAGGCTGAACAGGCGACTCAACAGGTTGTACCGCAATACTTTTTTTGATGTGTTGCGACCGATACAGAGAAACGATACAGAACAGCGTAACGGCAACCATACAAAAAGTACTTGCCAGTGTCCCGCCCATGTTTGCAAATATAGTTCCCGATGTAACGTGTACTACAGCCCGAATCGCTTCTTTATTCGAAATTTTTGAAATGACGGTATTGTCATGAATCATTTCCGGATGTTTCTTTCCCGAAAGTAACGATGTTTCCAACACCTCGCCAGTGCCGGTATCAAACCGTTCAATAACAAAAGAAACAGGAATATCCCTGTCGTGCAGCATACCTGCAAATAAATCGGCGAGGCAATAAA
>JAVBPN010000095.1:0-7518 GCA_031549585.1 Bacteroidales bacterium | reverse complement strand
GGCTTAGAAGGCAGCGTTGCATCCAAGCTATCTTTAAGCGTCGCCAATATACCCAGATCGGGATTTTCGACCACATGTATATTCATCGGATTGGTTGTTACCGTTTCTGTCCGGGCACTGTAAGGATTCCAATAAGATAGTTGAATGGTAGGAACGGTAAAATCCCCGGCTTTTTCCATCAAATAGGTAATGGTTTGCACGCTTTTCCCGTTGACATCGCCTCCCATATGGGCATCGGTGAGCACAGCATCGCGCGGATAAGAAGAGGCAAAATCCAATATTTCCTGTCCACTTAGGTCAGGAATAAATTGCGGCAATGTCCCTCCGGCATCAATGGTAATAGTTCGTTTGATCACATCACCTACTTTGTATTGCCCGGAAGTTGGTGTCCATGCTTCACTTAGAATAACACTTTTGGCAACAAACCAAGCTCCTGAGCTTTTTAAACGATCGGGAACATCCATCACAACAAAAGGTTGCGGATCGGTGTGCAATACAACTGCCTTTGCAACAGAACTGCCTTCTGGCGGGCTTTGGGCGGTTATTTCCAAAGAAGGAACGGTAAAGTTTCCAACCTGATAAGGAAATACGATGTAGTAAAATTGAACGCCGGGATATTGCTTGCCTCCAACTGTAAACATTCCCGGTTGCGATTTATCAAAGGGAACAATAAATGCATTGGGAATTTGAAGATTGCCAAATTCCAACGGCGCAGTGAACCATGTTTTGGTATATACCGTCACCGTCACATGGAAAGGCTGCTGAACATATACTGATTTCCTGTTTAAAGCGACATGAGCAGATACCTGAGCCTGCATGTTTGTTGCCGAGAACAAACACAAGCACAAGATGATTAAAAATGCCCTGTATTTACCTAACGAAATCATTATATATTTCGAGTTTGGTGTTTTGAGTTTCGAATTTTAAAGACCAAGTTTTCAATTCTTAATTCTTAATTTTTCATTCTTAATTGAACGGGCTTTTACCACGTTTCTTTCCCCTGCACCACGTCCGGGTAATATTTTTGCTTTTGGATTTCAAAACGACGATGCAGGAATTCTCCCGGATCGGCATTGGTTTTCTGCATCAATACTTTGGTTTCGATGGGAACATCCGTATCTATTTTGAAATCTTTAGGCGGAAATTTCTGTTCTTTGGCACGATGTACATCGCTTTGTACTTCGTCTGAAGTACGATCGCCATGTGTCGGCAACTTTTTAACTTCGGTATCCGAACTCAATTTTTCGTCCTCGCCTTGCGGCTTGCGTTCTTTTAATGAATCTTTCGCCGTTGCTTTTAATGCTTTGTCTACCATGCTTTCATCCGCTTGAAACCTCATAACGCTTTCTGCTTGGTCTTTCATCAACCGGGCGGCATCTACATTGTGTTCGGCATTGCTTTTCAGAGAAGGGTCTTGTTCGGCAGCCTGCTGAAATGCTTGGATGGCTTCATCATAAAAGCCTAATTTTGTCAATACCAATCCATAATTGTACCGGCCATTGGCTGTTGTATCATTTGCCAATAATTCAGCAGCCGATTGGAAATCTCCAGACTTGAAATAAGCAGCCGCTTTATGGGGATTGTCCTGAAAAAGCATTGCCGCCTTCTCATAATCGCCTTTCTTATACCAAAGCTCTCCTTGATAATCCTTGGTATACCACCAATCGGGATGTTTGCTATCAACACCACAAGACGTAGCAAAAAACATCATTAAAGGAATCCAGCACCATTGCACTGCCCAACCTTTACGAAACCAGAATAAGGTAATGATTAGCGCAGGGATCAATAATACCCAACCCATATCGTCCCAATCTTTTTCGTCCTTTTCGCCTTTCTTCTCAAATATCAGATGATCGCTGATCCTTTTTGCAATGGCCTCCACATCCGATTTATCCAATGTAATGGTGGTGATATGGATTTTACTATTTTGTTTCAGGTTATCCAATGTCGTCGGAGATTGTTGGGAGACGACTCCCGAAACACCGGGGACAGGCGCTCCGCCGGGAGTTGAGAACAAGAGGATTTCCAATTGGTGAATGGAATTATTGATGAAATCACTCAGTAATACCGCTTCATTGTCATCGATTACATCTGTCATCAATAAAATAGTGCTTGGCGCTTCAACCCGATGCATCATGGTATCGATCAATCCAATGTTCAAAGCCATATTTGTTCCCAGAACAGGCATTTCCCAATCATACAGACTAACAGCATGATGTTTTATCAGATTGTAATCCGATGTAAAAGGTAAAACAACATGCGGCGTACCGGCGAATGCAATTAATCCTGCCCTTGCCCGTGGATTAGCATCTAAAAAGTCGGAAATTTTCATTTTTGCCCGCTCCAAACGAGATGGCTGAATATCCGTTGCCATCATTGATTTGGATAAGTCCAACGATATCATGACTACCGAAGGGATTTTTTCTCCCGGAATATCCCGTTTTTGCCATGTAGGCCCGGCCAATGCCAAAATCATACACGCCATACCGGTAATGAGCAATGCCAAAGGATAGATAATTGCTTTGGAATTTCCTTTACAGAACATAAAAGGCCGCAATGCCAGAGCAATTACCCTTTGCCATTTTGTCCGTTCCCTGTTGCTGAGCAATAAGATAACTACAACCACAAGTAACGGTATAAACAACCACAATGCTTTGGGCCGGAGAAAATGAAAGGCATTCCAATCAATAGAGAAAATATGGTGTATCCATTCTTTCATTGGCTATGGATGGCAATTATTAAGATTTTCAGTTTTATTTATTCGATAAAGATGATATTCTTGTTTTTAAGCGGAATTACAAATTCCGCTCAACACTATTGGCCTTTTTTTTACAAAAAATAACGTTTGGCTGAATTTGTAATTCAGCCGGGAAATATTGATTTTGTTAAAACCTAACAGGTCTTCAAGACCTGTTAGGAGTATTGTATTGATTCGATTCATGTTCGTATTCGATGAATGAAAATATCGCTTCTAAAGAATTTGGATAATCCACTGATCAGATAATACCCTAATGACAAGATAACCGCAATAAACAATGGATACATATACAACAAGACAACCGGTTTATACGTCTGTTCTTCATAAACTACCGGCTGTAGTTTATTTAATTCGGCATACACGTTCTGCATCTCTTTTTGGCTGTCGGCCCTGAAGTATTTCCCTCCGGTAGTTTCGGCAATTTGAGTCAACAACTTTTCATCAATGGCATAACCGCCGCTGGTTGCATTGCCGATACCTAATGTATAAATGATAACGCTATCGCGTTTGGCTGCCGATGCCGCATCCAAAGGAGAAATATCCGTTCCACCGTCCACACCATCGGTCATTAACAACATGACACGTTGCTTGATGGTGTCCTGATGGAATATTTTGATCCCAAAAGCAATCGCTTCGCCGATGCTTGTCATTTGTCCTGCCATGCCCACCTCCGTTTGATCCAGTAACCAATTGATGGTTTCCAAATCAGTAGTCAAAGGAGCTTGCAAATATGCATGAGTAGCAAACATCTCCAATCCGATCTGGTCGCTTTTCCTTTCTTTAATGAAGTCCTTCATCAGATACTGAACAGCACCCCAGCGGCTCATCCGCTTACCATCAACCGCCCAATCTGTCTGTGCCATACTGAAAGATATGTCGGCTGCAATAAGAAAACTACGCACAGTACGGGTTTTCTTTTGCGGTTGTCCAACAAAACGAGGCGATGAAGCGGCTGCCAACAGGCAAATCCAACAAATACATAAGAATATCCACGCAATAAAGTTTTTCCTACTGATCCATGAGCTTCTCCTCGGATGCTGCGATGATACATCAACCGCCCTTTTAAAAAAAGGAGCCATTAATGCTGACCTCCGTTTTCGTAAGGCAGGAAGCAACAGATATACCAAAACAGGCAAAGGCAATAAGAAGAAGACCCATTTGTAGGCAATCTCGAAGTGCATATTATTTGCTATTTCAGGAAATAGGTCTATCATTGTTTGTTTTGGTGTTTTTTAATCCATTGTTTGATTTTCGTGGTAAAACCCATAGCTTGCGTTTCGCTTATCTCCACTTCTTTTTCATAAACCGATTGCAAAAGATGTTCGTCCGTTTCGGAAAATGAAACCGACGAATTGCTTTTATTTAAATAATCAATCCATTCCGAGCCTCGTAAAGCCGCTGTGGCTTCTCTTCCGTATACTTGAATACTAATCTGTTTGGCAAGCATATCGGCAGTATATACAATGCGTGCATACTCATGGTTGCCGACCAATTGTTTTTCCATTTGTTCCAACCATCCGATCGCTTCCCTGCGATAACGGTTCCTCTTGTATTTTCTGTAAATAAGAAATGCAACCAACAATAAGGAAAGGATCAATACGCCACACAATACATACCAACCCGGCGCATCGGGAGCAAATTTTACCGGCGACGGTTCTATAAATTGCGCTAATGCTGGTATGGTGTCATTCATTTTTTAAACGCTCCCCTACTCGTTCTTTTATCTGGTCTTCAACAGGCAATGCCGTAGTGAAAATAGATACAGGAATTCCATATCTCCTGAAATTTTCCATTAAAGTTGCCAATTGATGATCATATGTGGATATATATTTTTCTCCCCATTTATTTTTGTTGTTATCCCAAGAAATTTGCCGGCTTCCATCGGTTAACACCAACTTTCCGGCAGGCAATTCCCTATCCATCGGATCTTCCACATGCACAACAATGACATCATTGTGAAAAGCCATACTTTTTAACAGATGTTGGCTATCATCATCAAGCATGAGTATGTTGGTGATGACGGTAATTACATAATCATGCGTCACCAAGGCCTGGGTACGACTTAACATTTCATTGATCAATCCAGTGTCGGGCTTCATATTATTACGATGAAGCAATGCTTGATTACGCTCCACCGTCAATTGCAGAAAATGCTCCACCAAAGCTTTGTTACGTTTCGGTTGGATATAATCATATCCCGCCTCATTGAAGATCAACCCACCAAAACGGTCGCCCCTCTTGAGTGTATAAAACGCAGTTAATGCTGCAATATGTGCTGCCGTAACTGATTTCACATACCGTTGTGAACCAAAAAACATCACCGAACTTTGATCAAGCAACGTGAATGTCGGACGCTCTTTTTCTTCGTTAAATACTTTGGAATAAGTTTCGTTTGTCCTTGCCGTCACTTTCCAATCGATGTTCCGAACATCATCCCCGGGCACATATAGGCGGACTTCCTCAAAATCCAATCCCCGCCCTCGCATTTTTGCGCTATGGCGGCCTATAAGGATTGAATATATAGGATGATCCGGCAGGATACGTCCTGTTTGAATCATGTATTGAAACCGCATTAAGTCGTTTAGATTGGTAACGACTTCAACCGGAATTTTTGGTTTTTGATTTTCCATCCGATAAAAAAGCGGATTTAAAATTTAAAGTTTAAAATTTCAGGTTTCAAGTGTATGGTGCACGGTATATGCTCATCGTGTACCGTGTGCCTTTCACCGTGAACCGGTTTATACAACGGCAACATTTTTCAATAAGGTATCAATGACCGTATTTACTCCGACCCTATCGGCATTGGCTTCATAGGATAAGATTAAACGATGCCTTAATACATCGTGGATGACATAACGTGTATCATCGGGGGTAACATTTTTACGTCCATCGAGCCAAGCGACTACACGGGAACAACGGTCTAATGCAATAGAACCACGGGGACTTGCCCCATAATTGATCCACCGGGCTAAATCTTTGTTTATTTGACCGGGAGTTCGAGTGGCTGCAACCAAATCGACCATGTATTTGACGGCCGCCGGAGTTACTTGAATATCATTGATTTCTTTACGGGCATCTAGGATGGCCTTTTGTTCGATGGGCGAAACTTTTTGCTTTTCACCTTTGGATTCGTCGCGTACCAATTCGACAATTTTGGATTCATCGGCAGAATTCGGATATCCGATCTCTATTTTCATCACAAAACGGTCTAACTGTGCTTCAGGCAAAGGATATGTACCTTCTTGCTCTATCGGATTCTGAGTTGCCAATACCATGAATAATGGTTCCATTTGGTATGTTTTTCCGGCAACGGAAACCTGCCGTTCCTCCATAGCTTCAAGCAATGCAGATTGTACTTTGGCCGGTGCACGGTTGATTTCATCGGCCAACACCAAGTTGCTGAAAATTGGGCCGGGTTGGAATACAAATTTTTGTTCGGACTGCGGTTGATAGATCTCTGTACCCGTCACATCTGACGGCAATAAGTCCGGTGTAAACTGTATACGGCTTAGTTTACAATCGAGGTTGCCAGCCAAACTTTTCACAGCGCGGGTTTTAGCCAATCCGGGAAGACCTTCCAGCAAAACATTACCATCTGTTAATAAGGCAATCAAAATTTTACTGACCACATCATCTTGTCCGATAATGCTTGCTTGCATGCTTTTTTTGAGGGCTAGTACTTGTTCGAGGTTTGTCATGATCGATTGAAAATTTGTATAGGAGGATGATCCAAAATTTAAAGTTTAAAATTAACTTCATTGAGCCCTGCGGGGTTCAAGGTTCAAGGCCTAAGGCACTATTTTGAAATGAGAAAACGGTCTTGAAATCGTTTTTCATATCTACCAATACCCAACCTTTTTTCTGACTTTCAAGTAAAGCTGTTTTCAATGTACCAATATGTGAAAGACTATCATACGCATATTCACGTTCGGCATCGGTGTGATGTAATATCAAGCACAAGTTCGGACGGGTATTGGTTGATGTCCATTGAAGCATTTGCAAATCACCATCGGAGTTACCAAAAGCAAACACGGGCTTCCGGCCGATGATCTGCGCAATACCAACCGGTTTGCCTTCGTGGTCGTCGACATGCCATATTTCGGGTGTAAATACCACTTTATAGTCGTTGTCTTTGGAAACAAATTCAGCTTTCAACATCGTACCTATAACCTGTTCGGGAGGGATTCCGTATACATTATCACTGAATTGACGAATAAAAACGGATGATCCTCCAGACACAATGTATGTTTTGAACTGATGGTCTCGCAAGTACTGCAATAACTCGACCATCGGTTGGAAAACAAGTTCGGTGTATTTGACATTAAATTTGCGATGCTTGGCCGTGTCTAACCAAGCCTTTGCTGTAGCACCAAATTCTTCGGCTGAAAAGCCCGCATGCGAAAGTCCGAAAGCTATTTCAATTCCCTTTTCGGGATTTTTAGCAAACCGTTCTTTATTTACCAAATCCTGTATTTTCGGATTCTTGGCCAACTCCGGTTTGTCTTTAATCATTTGCTTTGCAATATCAACCGAATAAACCATTTCTGTATACAACGGCTGCTCGCACCAAAGCGTTCCGTCATTATCAATAACAGCAATGCGCTCCTCAACAGGAATAAATTTGTATCCATCTATAATCGTAGCTTGTGCTACAAAATCAACAATGGCTTTCTTCGTAGCCGTTTCATTCCAAGACGGAAGTGGGTCTGTTACCACAGATGTTGGATTGGTGGTATTTGAACTACATGAGAATACCAATA
>JAVBPN010000293.1:0-5576 GCA_031549585.1 Bacteroidales bacterium | reverse complement strand
ATTTTCTATTTTTATAATATCATCCGATTTATTTTGATAATAATAGGAGGTAAAATTAGGGAAAGAATCTCTCAGGAATAGAATCACGTTTTCTCTCAATGTGCCCTCCTCATTTATTCTTGATATAAAAATTAATGAATCAGAAAATGTGAATTTTTTCAAATCTTCACATGAAGCTGTAGTTGCTAACGAATGTACATTTATTTGGGCTAAAGGAGGAATAACATCAGCCATAGTGAATAGATCATTGTTTGTATAATAACTATATATTGCTGCAAAATCTTCATGTAAAATTATTGGTGTGGCATGATTGGATGAAAGGTTATTAGCGCCGATAATAACCTTTTCTATTGTTGCTTTTCTTGAGATAGGTTTGAAATGAGTAATTACAATACCAATCAAAAGAAATGCTATTAAAATCTGAAAAGTATATTTTATTTTAAACTCAAAAATAGATGTTGTTGCCGTGATAATGAATGGAATAGAGGTAAACAGCGTATACCGTAAAATAAACATCGGAATGTTGAAAGGATTTTTTTCATAAGACAATAAAAAAATTGTTAGATATGGAACTAAAAACCACAAGGAAATAATTTGATTGTTGATAGGCTTCTTATTCCATTTGTAGAAACTTAGTAAATATAAAATTAATAATGATAATACTGTAAGTTTTGAAAATCCAAATGTTTCTAATAAATAATAAATAGGGTCACGCAATTTGGCAGGAGTAACCCATGTCGGTTCTGCTAAAGATGCAATAAAGCGATGTATAAATGTCAATAAATAAGGAAGGTATAATATAAAAACGGAAAACCAAACTATTATCATTGGTTTGCCAATAGTTTTTCTATTAGATTTCCACAAATAAGTAGAAATAAATTGCATAAATAAAACCCAAAATCCGAAAAAATGGCTATAAATAAGAATAATATTGGTAATAATCAGCCAAATATAATTTGTTTTTTTATTGGTTTCTTTTATAATATTTAGAAATAGAAAAAGCGAAATCGTTGTAAGCATCACAAAAAGCGAATAAACACGCGCTTCTTGTGCATAAAATAAAAATCCCTGAGAAAAAGTAAAAATAAGAGCAGCAACAATTCCGGTTTCTTTATTTAGATGTTTTAACCCTATAAAATAAATGAAAACAGCAGTTATGCAGCTGAAGAGCATGGATAAAAAGCGAACGGAAAACTCGGAAGTTCCAAAAACTTTTATCCAAAAATGAAGAATAATTTCAAAAAACGGTGGATTGTTCCCCTGTGCTAAAATATTTATAATATCAATAACACTTCTTTGTGCAAAATAAACGGAAAATGGTTCATCATTATATAAGTCAGGAGTTCCTAAATGTATTATTTTTAATACAAAATTTAATATAAAAATCGATAGGGGAATCCAAATGAGAAATATATTTTTATTGTTTAGTTTCATAGGCATTTATAATAAAGGCTGTCAGTATCTTGACAGCCTTTATTATTTAAAAATTAAATTATTAAATACCACCAGTATTTCCGTGTTTTTCTTTTTGAGCGCCTAATTTAGCACACAAAAACTCACGATTAAGTTTAGCGATATGCGTAATCTTTATACCCTTAGGGCATTCAGCTTCGCAAGCGCCGGCATTGGTGCAGTTACCGAATCCAAGTTCGTCCATTTCTGCAACCATTTCCTGTACGCGTTTGTTAGCTTCTAAAGAACCTTGTGGCAAGTGTGCCAAATGGGAAATTTTAGCTGCTACAAATAACATTGCACTGGCATTTGGGCATGCTGCAACGCATGCACCGCAACCAATACACGCTGCTGCATCCATTGCCGTATCTGAAAATTCTTTACGGACAGGAATTGCATTTCCGTCGGGAATACCGCCTGTTGTGGCAGAAATATAACCTCCGGCTTGAATCAAACTGTCGAAAGCAGTGCGGTCAACCACCAAGTCTTTGATCACAGGGAATGCTGCCGAACGCCATGGTTCGATAGTGATGGTATCGCCGTCTTTAAATTTACGCATATGTAATTGGCAAGTAGTTACTTCGTCATCTGGTCCGTGTGGACGTCCGTTGATATACAAACTGCACATGCCGCAGATACCTTCGCGGCAGTCATGGTCGAAACATACCGGTTTTGCAACTTTATCCACTAAACTTTCGTTCAAGATGTCCAACATTTCCAAGAAAGAACAATCAGGAGAGATGTTTTTTACCTGATAAGTTTCAAATTTTCCTTTAGCTGAGGCGTTGGGTTGACGCCATATTTTTAATGTTAAATCCATACCGTTTGATTTATGATGTATGATTGATGATTTATGATTTCTTTACTATATTTTTTTCGGTTGTCTTTCTTGTAATAATAAATATTGATGATAGTTCGTTAGCTTCTTTTAGTAAGGCTGAAATTTTCTTTTCAGAAAAAATCTTTTCTTCAATAATAAATTCCAACCAAAATTTAGTTTCATCTGACTCTTCTATCACAATACTTAACTTTGCAATAAAAGCTGCTTTTGATTGTGCTACGCATGCTGCTCTGTAATTTGCTGCAACTGAAGTGGAGCATCTTATCAATTGTCCCCTTACATGTTTTCCCAAAGTTGTTTCGGGAAGATTGCAAGCTAATTTTACACAGCGATGTGCAAAATTTTAGTTCTTTGTTTTAGTTCAGTTCGAGTCATTAAGTAGAAGTGATTGATGATGGGATCATCGTCCATCATCAATCATATATCATCCATTATTTATAATTACGTTGAGCGATTTTTACAAACTCGTATTTCAACTCTTCTTTATGCATTACAGGTTCTGCGGAGCCTTTGTTTTCCCAGGCACCTACAAACATAAAGTCGTTGTCGTTACGTTTTGTTTCACCGTCTTCTGTTTGGTGCTCTTCACGGAAGTGGCCACCGCATGATTCTTCACGTTGCAGAGCATCGCGCGCCATCAATTCACCAAGTTCCAAATAATCTTCCAAACGTAACGCTTTTTCCAATTCAACGTTCATCTCGTCGTTTTCACCAACAACACGAACATCTTTGTAAAATTCTTCGCGCAACGCTTTGATCATCTCAATAGCCTCGGTAACACTTTGTTTAGTTCGCGCCATACCCACATGTTCCCACATGATATGTCCCAATTTTCTGTGAATAGTATCGACTGATTGCGTTCCTTTGATATTCAACAATTTTTCAATACGTGTTTTTACAGTGTTTTCGGCTTCCATAAATTCAGGAAGATCGTTGCTGATATGAGGTACGCGGATCTGATCTGCCAAACAATTCTGGAGCGTGTATGGCAACACGAAATAACCGTCGGCCAAGCCTTGCATCAATGCGGATGCTCCTAAACGGTTGGCGCCGTGATCGGAGAAGTTGGCTTCACCTATAGCGAATAAGCTTTTAACAGTTGTTTCCAATTCGTAATTTACCCATAAGCCACCCATTGTATAGTGGATTGCAGGATAAATCATCATTGGAGTTTCGTATGGGTTTTCGTCCGTAATTTTTTCATACATTTGGAAAAGGTTGCCATAACGTTCTTCAATTTTATCTCTTCCCAAACGGTTGATAGCAGTGGAGAAATCGAGGTAAACAGCCAAGCCTGTACCCACACCGAAACCGGCGTCGCAACGTTCTTTAGCTGCACGCGAAGCTACGTCGCGAGGCACCAAGTTGCCGAAAGCAGGGTAGCGGCGTTCCAAATAGTAGTCGCGGTCTTCTTCTTTCAAATCGGTTGGTTTTAATCTTCCTTCACGGATTGCTACAGCGTCTTCGATGCGTTTAGGCACCCAAATTCTACCATCATTACGCAAGCTTTCGCTCATCAATGTAAGTTTTGATTGAGTGTCGCCGTGAACAGGGATACAAGTAGGGTGGATTTGCACAAAAGCAGGGTTAGCAAAGTAAGCGCCTTTTTTGTGGGCTCTCCAAGCTGCACTCCCGTTAGAGTTCATCGCATTGGTAGAAAGGAAGAATACATTTCCGTAACCACCTGTTGCCAATACCACTGCGTGAGCTGCATGACGTTCTATTTTACCTGTAGAAAGGTCGCGTGTGATGATGCCACGAGCAACACCGTCAACAAGTACAAGGTCAAGCATTTCCTTGCGTGTATGCAGTTCAACAGTACCGTCGTGAACTTGTTTGCTCAATGCGCTGTAAGCACCAATTAATAATTGTTGTCCGGTTTGTCCGCGAGCGTAGAACGTACGCGAAACCTGCGCACCACCAAAAGAGCGGTTGTCAAGGTAGCCGGCATAATCGCGGGCAAAAGGAACACCTTGTGCCACGCATTGATCAATAATACTGTTACTAACTTCGGCAAGGCGGAAAACGTTGGCTTCACGTGCACGGTAGTCGCCTCCTTTAATGGTATCGTTGAAAAGGCGGAGAACGCTGTCGCCGTCATTTTGGTAATTTTTGGCTGCATTGATACCACCTTGTGCCGCGATAGAGTGCGCACGACGAGGGCTATCGGAAATGCAGAATATTTTAACATTAAAACCAAGTGCACCCAAGCTGGCTGCTGCTGAAGCTCCTGCCAATCCGGTTCCTACAACGATAACATCAATGCGATGTTTGTTGGCGGGATTGATAAGCAATTGCGATGCCTTGTAATTTGTCCACTTTTCTTGTAATGGACCTGCAGGGATTTTAGAATCTAAAACTGACATAACCTTTATTTTAATTAAGAATTAAGAATTAGAAATTAGGAGTTTGAATACCTATGTTTAATTCAATAATTCATATTTTATTATTCACTATTAACTATTCACTATTAACTAAAAAAATACATTACGATTGGAATTGCAGAGAATCCAACAAAGATAAGCGCACTGTAAAGGTAGCCTACACATCTGATGAACGGCATGTATTTGCTGTGGTTTAATCCCAATGTTTGGAAAGCTGATTGGAAGGCATGCGATAAGTGGAAAGCCAATGCTCCAAGCAAAATAACGTATATCAATACAGCCCAACCATTTTTGAACAGTTGTTTAGCCATGTTGTAGAAATCTGGTTCGTAATGATGAAAATCAGCTCCCATGATAGCTTTAATTTCAGCTTCATCAACATTTTCAAGAATGTTGTGGCTAAGCACATCAGGATCGGTATTTTCAATCCAACCGTCAAATGCATTAGGAGCCATGTTTTGAAATTGATCGCGATTTTGGTTGATGTATTCGTTAACATCTTCAACATACATCATTTTTTTTGATTCTACCCAGCCTATTTTAGCAAAATAGAAATTTATCATGTGAATAACTAAAAAGATCAAGATTAAAAAACCGGTAATGATCATGTTTTTGGACATGAATGAAGTTTTTGATTTGTTACTTTTGGCATATCTCACGGGACGTGCTTTTCTGTTTTCATACCAAAGATAAATCCCTAAGAGAACGTGCAAAATTACGGCTGCGAAAAGCACTATTTCAAATACTTTTACTATGTAGTTGGTTCCCAGAAAGTTCGCTGCAGCTCTAAAAGCAACCCCATGATTGTTAGGCAACAACATGCACAAGTTGATACCCATGTGTAACAACAAGAATACGATTAAGAATAACCCAATAATAGCAAGAGTTATCTTTTTGGT
>JAVBPN010000120.1:0-6521 GCA_031549585.1 Bacteroidales bacterium | reverse complement strand
ATATACTCCAGCAATTAAAATATTACCATCATCCGCAAAAGCTAGTCTACTTGATTGCTCTGTCCCGACCCCTCCAATGGTTACAAACCAACTTTCCTCCTGATCATCAGTATATTTGGTTAAGAAAATATCATTTCCTTTAACCGCAGTTTCGAGTTGATTATTATGCACCAACTGGCCTGAGAAATAACCACTTATATAAGTATTTTGAGCTTCATCCGAAATAAAACTCTCCACCTCCGCACCACCAGTACCAGTAATCTGGTTACTAGATAAATACTGCTGTCCATTGGATACATGGACAATAAAGCAAAATAAAAAAAATAGTAAATACTTATTCATTGTATTACCAGTTTAAGTTTATTATGATCTAGAATCAAATTCTTCTTCGCTTGAAAAGGGTGTTTCACCTCCATATGTTTTCTTTTCGTCTAAAGTGTCTATTTGGGGAACTACCCATTCTCTTTTTTCTTCAATCTCCATCTTTATGTAACTATAACGTTCAAAATGTGTAAAACTTCTAATAGAACTAACAAAAGTACATAATAATTTCAAACAAAAAATATCTTATTACACTTTGTAAAATACATGTTATATATTGCATATACGAAACCTAAAAACACATGGATTGTTAAAAATGTATCTTTTTGATAAATTAACCAATTTTATTGACGAAAAACTACACAGAGTAATTATTCACCCGAATAACCAAAATATATTATTAACATCCACGCATTAAAAAAAGATTGTGAATAAACACCATCCTTTCTCTGTTTGTGATTTAATCGAGATTTCATAGTATACATTTTTATCCTATCAATACATGAATGAAATAATCTTTTTTCTGAAATAAAATTTAAAAAATCATCGATTCGCTCAGTATCCTTTAAAAGTCTTGTTAACACAGTTGGATTGGTAGCTCCTTCTTTATTATTCCGCCATCTAATACGTTCAGGTATAAACTCTGTAATAGCCATCCGATAAGGATATCTGTTTACACCATTTTTTACTTTAAATTTTGGAGACAAGGCCAATACATATTCGATTAAATTTCTATCCGAAAAAGGATTACGGTACTCTATATGATTATACAATGCATGAGCGGCACATTGTTCCAACCGAAAGCATACAAATCTTCCTTCAATTTGCATACGTTCATTTGCACGCACATTATTAAATTGAGAATAAGTAATAGCCTTCAATAACCGATCACGTAAATACATTTTCTCGGCATATTCATCAGTTGCTACACAACAACGAAAGCTATTATCTTGCCAATTAATTTTCGATAAACGATCACCTTTCAATAAACGATAAAATTGAGGCAAATAATATTGAAGCATCCATGCCACAAATGAGCGAATCGCTTTGAAATATTTTTGATCACTACATGCATATAATTCACGACACAATGTCCCATATTGATGGTTATGTAATAATTCATTATAAAATGCAGCCCCATGGCTAGTCACCAATTCATCACCGGGAAATCCAGAAAGCAATATCTTTACTCCTTCTATCTGTGCTTTTTCATATAATGCATCGCAAAATATTGGAAATGTATATCCTGTGGGATAACCAAACCGTTGCGTACACAATTGAAATTCATCCAAAATCCCTTTACCTTCGGCGGTAATAAAATATTTTTTTGTAATTCCCACATATTCGCAAAGTTCGTTGATGAATCGTTTTTCATCTTGAAATGGATAGATTTTCCCTTCCGCCCATTCGGGCAATACATGGGAAAAAGTACTTAATTCCTCGCCCCGTTTTTTCAATTCGGCATGGGCAAAAGCCGCAATACCGGAGGAGTCTAACCCTCCGCTTAACTCTGCACCCACCGGAAAAGCTGAACGGGTACACCGGCGAATAGCTTGTTCAATCAATGCACGCATTTCATCATAATAATCCTGTTCGCGCTTGTAATGAATCTCGCGGGTAATGTCCAAATCCCAATATTGCGCTAAATGAAATTTGTCCGGCGTCACTACCATGTAATGTGCCGGAGGAAGCTTTTTCATTTGCTCGAAAGGCGCTTGGTCTTTGTCCGGGCGCACACCTACCAATAGATCGGCAATCCAATCTTCTGTGAGTTTTGTAGGCGCTTCGCCGGAAGCCAAAATGCCTTTGGGCTCGGTAGCAAAAATAAATTTGCCGCTGTCCATGTAATAGAATATAGGGCGAGCGCCAATATGGTCGCGGGCACAAAACAATTCACGTTTGCGGCTGTCCCATATCGCAAAAGCATAGTCGCCCAGCAAATGCTTACAACAATCATTGCCCCATTTCTGGTATGCACGTAAAATGTACATACTATCGTTTGTTTGTACATTATTGGTGAGGCTAAGTACGGCCGACAATTCGTCCCGGTTGTCAATACGCGCATCGGCCGTAATGGTTAGGCCGGAATCGGTACAAGTATAAGGAAGTTTTTCATTGAGCGATTCGGCAGTAGTATACAGCATCAAAGCGCCCAATGCAGCATGTGGCAATTCAACAAAATTCATGTAATCCGGTTTCCAATCCGCCATAGCCTGCATCATGTCATTGGCCAAACCATTGCGAATAGGCGCACCCGTACGTGAAATATATCCAAAAATCTGAGACAAGTAAAACCCTGTTTTATGGTCGATTAAGACTACAAATATACCGCTTTTGAGAATGGAAAGTTGAAAGTTGAAAATGGAGAATGGAGAATGGAAAATTGTTAATTGTCAGATTGACCTGTATTGTTTATGACTTGCTCTAATTTTTCTCATCTGCCAAATCCGCATAAAAATATTTAACCCACTCTTTGTAAGCATCTTGTGCTGAAAGACAAGTGTCTATTAAATAACCTCTTATGTGTCCGAATTCTTTCAAACCGCGATAATAGAATTGTTTGTGTTCATTGTCAATAATAAATGGAATTATATTATTTCTCAAACATTCGCGAAACATTATTAAGCGTCCAATTCTGCCATTGCCATCTTGAAACGGGTGGATTTTCTCAAAACCATAATGATATTCAACAACGTGCTCAAAAGAAATTTCGTGAACGGAATTATACCAACCGTTGAGCTTATTCATATCTGTTTCTACATTTTTTGGCGATGAGGTTTCTGTTCCACCTACCTCGTTGGCTAATTTTTTCCAATCTCCTACACGAAACCATTCTTTTGTTGAATCGGATGTTCCTGTTTTCAAAATACGATGAAATTCTTTAATAATTTCGTTTGAAAGTGTTTTCTCAATTGTATCAAGCAAATAATCGAACGCCATAAAGTGATTGGAAGCCTCAATAATATCATCGACCGGCACAGCCTCTTGGTCTTTAAAACCGATAGTGCGAGTTTCAAATATATAGCGGGTTTGTTCTTCGGTTAGCTTACTTCCTTCTATTTTATTTGAATTGTAGGCGAGATTCACTTGCGTTTTGTGATATAAACCACCTTTTCGCTTTGCCTGTTTCTCTTCTTTGAGATATATCAATAGTTTATTCATTTCGCTTGTTTATTATGCCTTGATATTATTTAGCAAAGATACAATTTTGGACTTTATTATTAGCAACTAATTCGTTATAGGTGCAATGAACTACCCCGCTGCAAACAGACAGGGTAGTTCATTTCTTAATATGTCATTATACTTGCCACCAACTATAAACAATAAAATTTTTTCCTGTAATGAACAAAATCACTATAAAATATTTGCTATCGATAAAAACATAGAAACTATTTTATGGTTATTACGTATAAAAGTAGAAGAGAAAAATTGTTTTTTCGATATTCCATGAAGAAGATAAAATTTATTGCATTTGTTGTTATACTTACCTCATTAGCGGTAGGTTGCAAAAAAGATGATGATCCCGATATGTTGGATGGAAAGGTTGAGATCGCCCAGTTCCAAGACGTCATTGTACAAGGCCAAAAGGTAATTGTTGAGTTATTTGACGAGTTTATACAAACCCAACGTGACTGCAGCGGCGTGGTCATCCAATTGTCTGATGCAGACACCGTGCGTATGGAACAAAGCAATAGTAGCGGTGTTTGCACTTTCCCCAATTTACTGGATAATATTTACGATATGGCCGTGTTTTTCACTCCGGACTATTTTTGTCCTGAATTGAAAACAGACCGTGTGGTAAGGCTATACCGCAAAGCTACCGGATACGTTACCAATCTACAGATTGTACCGGCAACCAGGGAAGATGGCGTTCACACCAATTTACCCGGAATTACAGCTACATTAAATGATATGGATATCCCGGAAGATGTTAATTATATCTATTTGCGATTTTTTATTTCTTCATCAAACGATGTGTCGAAAACCCAATACGGAGTTGACGGAAATAGCCAACCGGCAACAAAAATGGTAGTGGTTTCAAAAGACGCCGTTGTTAATAATAAAATTACAGCGTATTATGATAAATATACTGATTTTAGCACTTGGCTGAATGGATTTAAAGGAACACAAACATACCTTGCCTGCTATGTGGCTACTGCCGTTATTACGCCCGATGCTGACCAATTGATTGTGAGCGACAATTTTGATCTTGATGCTATCAATTCAGGCGTGGGTGAGCAAATATCCAATGTGGTTAGCGTTAACTAATGAACAATGAATAATTAACGATTAACAATGAGAGGTTTAATTAATTATCTCATTATTTGACTTGTGAAATAAAGGAGGCTGAATTACAATTGAGTCGAACGTGAATGCCCATATTACAAACCAATAATACTTAGTGGAGCAGTAAAAGCAAAATGGACATAATATATTAACAATAAAACTATTAAGACTCAAGTTTAAATTTGCGTTGTTAAATCATTTTTTGATATTTCTTTTGTCACTTTTTGATGCCACAAAAAGTAACCAAAAACGGCTTGACGATTATTCGCCTTCGGCTCATAAGATCGCTTGCGCTAAGTTTAAACGCGGTTATTCGCACAAGTGCTCATGAGGGCTTCGCCGTTCGCCTGTCGGCTTCGTTTGAACGGAAAATCGTCAATAAGGTATGCTTCGCATGAATATACGGGCTAACGCCCGTCGCGTTTCAGCTATGATTCAGACATACTAAAGCATGCAACGCTTATATTAACTACAGCCAAAGCAAATATAAACAGATGGAAACTAAGTATTCTCGGATAAATAATCGACGTTTTTATATATCCTTTTGAAGTTAGCTGAAAGTTATACCAATATTCAATAATCGATTATCAATATTCAATTGCTTATGAACATGTGAGTAGTAAGAATCAGAACGAAGTTGCAGAACTGACATTTTCAGGGGCAATTAATTCTTTGCCCTGATATTTAAGAAAAAGTTGCGCAATGGTCAATACATCTTTTTCACAGTAATGGACAATACGCAATAAGTCCTTGTCTTCCCAATATACTTTCGCTACCTGGCTTCCATCAATATCATCCTTAGGCGAAGGAATATGAAATATATGCGCCAATAATTTGAGTGAAGTGTAATGCTTGTAATCGCCAAATTTCCATAATTCCATGGTGTCTAAGAAAGTAACTTCCCAAGGCTTTTTCCCGGCAAGATCAAAAATAGTAGGCAACGAAATCCCATGGATCAACATCCGGCGCGAGATGTAAGGAAAGTCGAATTCTTTGCCGTTATGTGCACATAACCGGATACCTTTTTTACCGGCAAACCGATCCAGAATAGCCACAAATTCATGGAGTAAAAGCGCTTCGTTATCTCCATAACAAGATTTGGTACGAAATGCAAGTTTTCCATCTGCTTGCATATGCGTATAACCAATCGATATACAAACAATTTTTCCAAATTCGGCATATATACCGGCTTTTCCATACACTTCTTCTGTAGTTTGTCCGGAATTGTTCCAATACGCAGCTTTTGCTTCCCACAATATTTTACCCATATCGTCCAGTTCCGCAAAAGTCGATGTTTGCGGAACTGTTTCGATATCAAGGAAAAGAATATCTTCGATGGGTATATGCTCCAGCATAAAGAAGTTTGTTATTTCGAGTTTCGGATTTTGGGTTGCGCATTGACAACTCAACTCGTGTATCGTGCACCATGAACCGTGCACCTTTAAACTTTAAACCTTAAATTTTAAATACTTAACATCCCGAACAACCGTCACATCCACCGGAATCACAATTCCCATGTATGTGTCCATGTGACAATTCTTCTTCCGAAGCATCACGTACAGAAACCACTGTTCCGATGAAAAATAAATCATCGCCGGCCAGCGGATGGTTGAAATCCATAATCACAGATTGATCTTTTACTTCTACGATCACTCCGTTTAAGTGATTCCCATCCGAATCTGTCATAGGAATGGCATTCCCTTCAAACAACATTTCTTCGTCGATCGCTCCATCCACAACAAATGCGGTTTTAGGAATTTCTACGATGGCGTCCTCAATAGCCTTTCCATATGCTTTTTCACATGGCAAACCAAAAGCAAAAACATCATTGGCTTTTAATCCTATTATGTTTTTTTCAAACTCGGGTAAAAGATTACCGATCCCGAAAATAAACGTCAATGGTTTATCGGCAT
>JAVBPN010000115.1:0-4508 GCA_031549585.1 Bacteroidales bacterium | reverse complement strand
CCGACAATGTTTTTACGTTGATGGCTTACTTGAACCGGGAACAATATGGAGATCGTCCGCTTTTTTACGGAAATTATTATAATGCCCCCGAAGACGGCAATCCTGTGGAAACAACGCCCATATATACCCAATTGAACGGACGTTACGAAATTACCTACAGGAATATCGAACTTAAATATGATAACCGTTTCAATACATTTTTCCCAAGAATGTATAGCGCAACCCCTGATCATGTAAAACAATACAAATCTTGGGGGGAAATCAAAGGGAATCCCATAGAAGTAACCGACCGTGATGGAAGTAAAACCACGATTTATAAACCAACTTTCATCGAAAATCTCAGGTTCTTCTTCAAATATCAATTGGGGCACATGTATGGGCGTTATTTCATGTGGAATTTTGCCGGACGGCAAAATGATATTCAAGCGGATGGGACAATACTCAATGGGAACTGGATCAGCGATATTCCAATAATCGACAATGTGCGCTTAGGCCCTCAAGATCAATTGCCCCCACGCATGAAAAACGATAAAGGGCGCAATGCCTATTTTTTGCTTCCTTTGATTTTGGGGCTTATCGGGTTACTCTGGCAAATACAATATGATGTGAAATATTTTTGGGTAGTGATGGTTCTATTTTTCATGACAGGCATCGCCATTGTTATTTATCTTAACCAGACTCCCCTGCAACCACGCGAACGCGATTATGCCTACGCCGGCTCTTTTTATGCTTTTGCCATTTGGATCGGCATGGGAGTAGCGGCTATATATGACTTGCTTCGCCGGAAAATTCCAGAGAAAACTGCCTTATGTTTGGCTTGCCTATTTTCTATATCTGTCCCGACAATCATGGCGCAACAAAATTACGACGACCATAACCGTTCGGGACGTTATACTGCTCGGGACATTGCCTACAATTATCTTAATTCATGTGCACCCAACGCTATATTATTTACAGTAGGTGACAATGACACATTCCCGCTTTGGTATCTTCAGGAAGTAGAAGGAGTACGCCCTGACGTACGCATTGTTAACCTGATGTTATTGAAAGCCGATTGGTATATCAGCCAAATGAATTTGGCCGTGTACGACTCTGCTCCATTACCAATCGATCTGCCCGAAAAAAAGTACAGAACAGGCACCCGTGATATTATTTACCTGATCAGTCAATTAAATGATACTATAGCTTTACCGGAAGCATTGGCATTTATTGACAGTGATGACCCACGTACCAAAATTAAAACGGAGGATGGCACACAATTGGACTATTTTATGTCCAAAAATTTTTCCATTCCGGTTGATAAGCAAAAAGTTCTCAATAACGGAACCGTTAAACTGGCTGATGCCGAACTGATTGAAGATGAAGTGGCATTCACCATTCGTCCGAACTTTCTATTCAAAGAACAGTGGATGGTTCTTGAAATCATTGCAGCAAACAATTGGGAACGGCCTATATATTGGACAGCCAGCAACCATAGTGGAACGCTTGGATTAGACAATTACCTTCAATTGGACGGAACAGCTTTCCGTTTAGTGCCAATCAAAACACCCAGCGAGAGCATTATCAATACAGGGCGTATAGACTCGGATATCCTTTATGAGCATTTGATGCATACTTTCCGGTGGGGCAATATCAATCAACCAGGCGTGTGGGTTGACAACCAGAATATACAAACATTATCCATTGTGCGTGCCCGCAACCTATATGCCCGCCTGGCATTGCAACTGTTGTCGGAAAATCAACAAAAGAAAGCCGTTGATGTGCTTGATCGTTGCTTGGAGTTATTTCCGGCATCGGCTGTGCCCTATGATTACTACTCTTTACTGGTAGCAGAAGTCTTATATCGCGCAGGCGAACCGGAAAAAGCCAATAAAATGCTCACAGAATATGCAAATGATTGTCTTGATCAATTGATATACTTTTATTCTTTGCCTCAAGTATATTTTGAGCCTATACAGCAACAAGCATTCCTCAATGAAGCACTGTTGAAAGAAATCGTGCAGATAGCCGATGCATACGACCAACCTCAAATAGGAACAGACATGGAAAAACGGTTGGAACAAGTGGAATAAGAGATATCAGCAAGAATTGCATTCAATTTTATGATTCCTTTTTTCTGTACATTTTAATAATTTGTAAACAAGAAATTTAACCCGATTCTCTCTTTTTTGTTATATATAAAAGGAAAAAGAATCGTACCTTTACACATTATTCAGTTTTTGCTTCGTTTTAAAACACATGTCATATGATCGAATTCGCACAAAATATCATCTCAAAAGCAAAACAACACAAAAAACATGTTGTACTTCCGGAAGGCTTGGAAGAAAGGACATTAAAAGCAGCAGATTATGTTCTCAATCATGATATCGCCAAAATTTCATTATTAGGGAACCCCGAACAAATCAAAGAAAAAGCCAAATCGTTAGGATTACAAAATCTAAATAAGGCCAACATCATCGATCCCAAAAATAATCCTCAAAAAAACCGTTATGTGGATATCATGGTGGAATTGAGGAAATCAAAGGGATTGACTCGCGCTGATGCGGAAAAACTAATTGAAGATCCTTTATATTTAGGTACTTTGATGATCAAAGCCGGAGATGCTGATGGAGAAGTCGCCGGAGCTCAGAATGCAACCGGTGATGTATTGCGTCCTGCATTCCATTATGTAAAAACCATGCCGGGTATTAGTGTTGTATCCGGAGCCATCTTCATGGTCTTGCAAGATAAAAGTTTTGGGCATGATGGAGTCCTTTTATTTGCTGATTGTGCAGTATTTCCAAATCCTTCAGATCGAGAATTGGCAGAAATAGCTGTTACTACTGCTAAAACAGCACAAGCAATCGGAGGATTCGAGCCTAAAGTTGCTATGCTAAGTTATTCGACCAAAGGCAGCGCCAAAGATGATATTGTCAACAAGGTAGTTCGTGCTACCCAAATAGCCAAAGAAATGGCTCCGGAAATAGCTATCGACGGAGAAATGCAGGTCGATGCTGCCTTGATTCCGGAAATTGGCGCAAGCAAAGCCCCGGGAAGTCCGATCGCCGGAAAAGCCAATGTATTGATATTCCCTGATTTGGAAGCCGGAAATATTGGATACAAATTGGTACAACGATTGGCTCATGCAGAAACCGTAGGACCGGTGCTTCAAGGTATGGCAGCGCCTATTAACGACCTATCACGAGGTTGTTCCGTTGAAGATATTATCAGTCTGATCGCCGTAACCGTCAATCAGGCAGCACATAGTTATCAAATGAGTTGATAAAATCAAAAAAATGACCGATTCATTAGAAAAATTCGCACTAAACAAAAAGATCCGCAGACAGGGACTAATCCATAAAATAGGTATTGTTGGCTGTGGTGAAGTCGGCCAAGAAGTTGCCAGAGTTGCCAGTGAGGCAGGAATAGACGTCGTTTTCATTGAAGTAAGCGACCAAAGAGTTGCTGAGGTATATAACTCGATCAACATTCAATTAGACGAAATCATCAACCGCTGGGGGTTAACAGTAAGCGACAAACGGATCATTCTATCCCGGATCAAGGGAACAACCGATTACAACCTGATCAAGGATTGCGATTTAGTGATCGAAACCATTAGTTCTGACAATCCATTAGACGACCGGATCAAAATATTTCAGAAAATTGAAAAATATGTAAG
Source organism: Bacteroidales bacterium (assembly GCA_031549585.1). Taxonomy (GTDB): domain Bacteria; phylum Bacteroidota; class Bacteroidia; order Bacteroidales; family UBA4181; genus JAIRLS01. The sequence goes on along the minus strand of JAVBPN010000115.1, from coordinate 850 downwards.
TAATGAAACTGTGATCACGAGTAGCGTATCTACTCTAATGATCACCGACATTGCCGCTGGGATGACTCATCCTGAAAGGGCAATCGCTTTAAATTTTCTTGCATCACCATCAGTAGTCAAAATTGTTGAAGTGGTATGCGGATTGAAAACCAATAAAGAATCGCACGACTTGGTTTGCCGCTTCGCAAAAATGATTGGCAAAACAGCTATTACTGTCAATGAATCACCCGGAAGCGTCAGTACACGCCTGATTGTCACTTTGATCAACGAAGCATGCAACACGTTTGTTGAAGGCGTTTCGACCGTCGAAAATATCGACACCATCATGAAAAACGGATATGGAATGCAATATGGTCCTTTTGAGTTAGCCGATAGAATTGGCCTCGATAAAATATTGCGCTATATGAACCATTTGTATGATGAGTTTGCATTATACAAATTTAAGGCATCACCACTTATTAAACGACTGGTACGTGCCGGTAATTGGGGCATACGTACAGGAAAAGGATTTTACTTGTATGATGAAGGAGGGAAAAAAACAGGCCCCAATCTCGATCTCCTTAGCCACTAAGAATAAGATAGATCTTTAACATTAGTTATTGATTATTAAATTATTCCTCAATCATTACTCATTGTTTATAATTTTTTCGAATGAAGATCATTGTTATTAATTGTGGAAGTTCATCCATCAAATATCAACTATTTGATATGGCTGGGCCGTCCATCATGGCTAAAGGCGTGGTTGAAAAAATCGGGCTCAACGGCTCGTTTATCAAACATGAAACAGGAGGTAAAAAAGTAACTCTGGAAGGAGAAATTATTGATCATCAAACAGGTATTGAGTACATTT
>JAVBPN010000386.1:0-3948 GCA_031549585.1 Bacteroidales bacterium | reverse complement strand
TCAAAGGCTATTAGCCGTTTTTGGAACGCTCGCTGTCATTTTCCTGGCTGGTGCTATGCTTATCAGCCTGTTTGTGTTTGTTTCCGACATTTGGCCAAGAGGGAGAGATACACAGGACGGGCTGTTGTCCGACGATCAAGTAGCCAACCTCCAACAGGAGGGTAAGCGGAAACAGATTGTTTCATACGGAATGCCCGATTTAATCGATACCATCAATTTGGTTTATGTTGTACCAGTTGCGGCGCAAACATTAGAAAGACCCGAGGAAGCTATCATGGGGCTGCTTGATACTTATCCATCACGATCTTTCAGTAAAAAAGAAAGATATTATTCTTCTTCGAGATTTACCAATTTGTTAATATACGACAGTAAGAATGAAACTGTTGAACAGCTATTCGCACAACGTGTACTGACAGGAATGTATTATCCCACATATTTTCAGGATGATATTTTATTGTTGTTTCAATTTGCCGACAAGGACACCAATAACGATGGCACGATTAATTTGGATGATTATACCACCCTTGGCATTTATTCGTTCAAGAATAAGGAATTACTGCGGGTTACTTACGAAGATTGTACTGTTTGGGCTTACAACTTTATCGAAGGGAGCAAAGATTTACTGGTTATGTTCGGCATCGATAAAGACAAGAACGGGCAATATCATGGTGGTAAAGAACCGTCGTTTGTGATGCGTTATCACTATCAAACCCGAAAACTGACAGAGATTGTTCCGAAAGAGATGCAGGATAATCTGCAACGGCTGGTTGAAGGAAGTGAGATAAAATGAAATTATTGAAGGAAATAGAAACAGATGAACCATGTCTCACCTGTAATAACCAATTTGTTATGATGCTTAGACTAACTTTCATATTCATCTTGCTAAATTTTACATTCTCTTGTAGTTCGAGAAAAAGTCAAAAGGACACTGATAAAGATGAAAATATCACTTATGAAAGAATAAGGGGTAATGATACTTGGGGATTCGTTAATAATAAAGGAGATACTGTTATCCCGCTCGGGAAATACGAATTTCTGAATCCTATTGACGAGAAAGGGATGATATTTGCAAAATCGGGGGACAAGTTCGGATATATAGACATAGATCAAAATGTTATCATTCCTTTTGATTACGAAGAGATGAGTGTATTTTCTTATGGATTGACACCAGCCAAGAAAAATGGTAAATACGGTTATATTAACAGAAATGGTGAAGTAATTATCCCATTCCAATACAATACAGAAACCCATTTCTACCCATCGGGGTTAGCAATTGCTCAAAAGAATGACAAGTTCGGTTTTATAGATACTCTTGGTAACGAGGTCATACCGATCATTTACGATAAAGTTGATCAATCAATGACGGATACCATAGTAATTGCATTCCGAAACAATAAATTTGCTTTCTTCTCCAATAAAGGTAAGCAAATGACCGATTTTGTATTTGATGAGATCGAGGAACCATTTATTACAATTAACGGAAGGGACAAAACCACCTTTTTTAACAATGGCTTAGCCTTGGTTAGAAAAGGGAAAAGAATTGCTTATCTTGATTCAAAGTTAAATGAAGTAGTCCCCTTTGGTCAATATAATGATGGAGAACCTTTTAATAATAATCGGTTGGCAATTGTATCAAAAAACGGCAGATATGGTGTTATTGATGCATACGGAAAGCCGGTTGTCAGAAAAGAATATAACTTGATAGAACATCCGAAAAGATATTCAGATGAATCGGAATTATTTGTTGCAAAAAAAGGTCGTTATTTCCAAGTACTGGACAAAAATGCAAGACCTATTTCTGAAATGAACATTAAAAATTACACATGGGATTCATATCGTTTTACGGATAAAAAAGACAATATAGACAACTATTACCCTCAAGATTATTTTAAAAACATCTTGATTGTAGAAACAATTGATCATACGGCATATGTGTTGAATGAGGACGGAACAATTTTAATCCCTGCGGAATATCAGCGAATAGAGGAGTTTAAGGGGAAAATAGCCATAGCTAAAAAAGAGAACAAGTATGGATTGATCGATTTCAATAATCAAATCATCAGCCCCTTTATCTATGACACCATTTGGACAGGCCGATTTTTTGATTATTATGTTGTTTCGCAAAATGGCAAATACGGACTAATCGATGAAACAGGAAATATTTTGTTGGAATGCAAGTATCAAGATATTTCTCCTTGTTATTATAACGAAGACAACCGATATATTGTAAAGAACAATGGTAAATATGGCATTATCGACAAGAGAGGGAACGTTATCATCCCTATAGAATACGATGGTATATCTAATTGGGTGGAGTATTCGCCACCCGAACATTTTGTAATCAAAAACAAGAAACATGGACTTATTTCAAGGGAAGGGAAAATATATTTACCCACTGTATATGACGAACTGCGGTTCTATTCATACGATCTCATTAAAGTGAGGCAAAATGGAAAATTTGGAATAGTAAATGTCAGGGATTCGGTGATTATTCCAATTGAAAATCAAGCTGTTTTTGTTGAGTTCGATTGGGAGCGTATACGTATTGCAAATCCAGAATCTCCAAATATTTATGTGAAAAGGGATGACAAGTGGTTCATTGTCAATAGCAATAATGATATCATTAGAAAAGATATCAGCCACAACGAAATAGTGGACAAGTTCTGGTTGGAAATAGACAGCATCTGCAGTAGAAGACTTAAAGAAATGGAAGCAGGGGCGTCTAAAGCGCCAGTCACAATTGAAGAGATATTAGACCAATAACGAATCCATGAAACGAATCATTAAATTATCGGGAATTACACTGGCCTGTATCTTAGTCGTATTAATATTGGCAATATGGATAAGTTATGCAAGAAGTGTCCCTTCACGGGAGGATTCCACCATATACAATGAGGCAAAATACTTTGATTTATGGATTGCAGATAAGTTCTTTGTGAATGACACAAATCAATGGTTCAATCCTTACACGAATAGTCGGATACGGCTGGGATGGATTATACCTGTTGAAGAGCTTGAAAATGACTCAATTACTGTCACATTTATGAATAATACAAACGAAAAATTGTATTATTTAGGGTTTTCGCACCCACTTGTTGAATATGATTATGTTGCCGACTTTTACGGGATAGCTGATACTATAGGACGTGGAAGGAATCTTGGGGAATTTGAAGGAGCCAAATATTTTCCGATGAAGAAAAATGAATCAATTTCCATAAAGTTGAAAAATCCTTTATTGCTATATCCATGGTTTGAGCATTATTTACCAACAGATACTGAGGAATTTCCTAAAATCATGAAAGACGTTTATGGTGATGTGGTTCAAGTCAGATTTAAAGTATTTGTGAGAGGCTTGCCCTGGAATAAACATGGATTTTCAATCGCTAATTCCGATTATATCAAAATCCCCATTGACACAGTTATCAAAGGGTGGAAGAAAGGAAATTTTGAGAAAGTCAAATATGATCCGGAATCACACGGCGAGTATTTTGTTGTTAGAAAAGAAATGTTCTTTGAGCGAAAGCTTAATAACTGATCATTTTGAGACCTATCCTGCTGTTCATATTGATTTTATTTGCATCCGATGCTTTTTCACAAAGAAAGGTATCAGGCGTTATTTTTGACATCGATGGTGCCGTTTTGCCCGTTGTAAACATTCATGAAGACGGAACCACAAATAAAGCCGTTTCGGGCATGGATGGAACATTTTACGTTACTACATTGAATGACACTTGTTCATTGAGTTTTTCATGGATCGGCTACGAAACAAAAACGGTCAGGATAACGCAGGATACCACCATCAATATCGTTTTGGAAGTATTTAGTTATGAATCAAGGTGGATATCTGTTGGTGCAAGATACGATGTCATCAATTCCATGTTTGGCTTGGTTCTTAGTAATGGCTATGATGAAAGGCCATTGATACATTTCGAGGATTTTTCAGAAAAA
>JAVBPN010000029.1:0-10693 GCA_031549585.1 Bacteroidales bacterium | reverse complement strand
GTGCCTACAGGTGAAGAAAATCCATATGCTATTCGCGTGGTTTCCGATATATTGGAATCTAATGGGTCGTCGTCTATGGCTACCGTGTGTGCAGGAACATTGGCGTTGATGGATGCCGGTGTGAAAATCAAAAAGCCTGTTTCAGGTATAGCGATGGGATTGATTTCCGACAACGCAAGTGGAAAATTTGCAGTTCTTTCAGATATACTTGGCGATGAAGACCATTTGGGCGATATGGATTTTAAGGTAACGGGAACGGCCGACGGAATCACAGCGACACAAATGGATATTAAAGTGGACGGATTGTCTTATGAAGTATTAGCAAAAGCTTTGGCACAAGCAAAAGCAGGCCGTATACATATACTTGGAAAGATTATCGAAACGCTTCCCGAACCACGTGCTGATTACAAACCACACACACCGCGTATTGTACAAATTACTATTCCTAAAGAATTTATCGGAGCAGTGATTGGTACAGGTGGTAAAGTAATCCAAGAAATTCAGGCTGTAACTAAGGCGACCATTGTAATCGAAGAGATCGATAACAAAGGTGTGGTAGATATTTTTGCAGAAAATGCTGATTCTATCACTGCTGCATTGGATTGGATCAACGGTATTATTGCAGTGCCCGAAGTTGGTACGGTATATCAAGGCAAAGTCAAATCAATTGTTCCATTTGGCGCTTTTGTTGAGATACTTCCGGGAAAAGAAGGATTGTTGCATATTTCAGAAGTAGATTGGAAACGCCTTGAAAATCTCGATGGCATTCTGAAAGAAGGCGATGAGGTAGAGGTGAAGTTGATAGAGGTTGATCCTAAAACAGGAAAACTTCGTTTATCACGTAAAGCGTTGCTTGAAAAACCCGAAGGTTATGTGGAGCGTCCGCCAAGAGAACCTAGGGAGCATGGCGACCATCGTGGTGGTAGGGATAGAGATAATAGAGATAGGGATCGGAGAGATCATAGACATAGATAAGATCAAACAATGATATATGGAAAAGCAACCTTAATGGTTGCTTTTTTGTTTATTATGAAACAACATACCATACCGTATGGTATAGTAAAAAATATTAACTTAATAGGAAATCGTTCAGAAAGTAATTTTAATCACTAAGTGCACTAAGGTCACAAAGATTGTAAGAATTGTGTCATAATACGGTACAATTTTTGAGCGAATATATTTATTACAGAAACAATCTGGTTGCACCTAATCCTATGTCTTATCTAACGCTTTAAAAGATGAAATACTTATTAACCTTATTTTGTTTGGTTGGCATGTCGTTATATGCACAGACCGCAGATTATGAACAAGCATGGAAATTATACATCAATGGGCAATATGAAGATGTCTTGACAATTGTACCACAAGACCACGCCGATTCCCGGTGTCTGTTTTTGAGAGGAAAAGTGTTGGAAAACATGTATCGCTATGAAGAAGCAATTGCCACTCAACAACAAGCTTTACAAATCAATCCTGCATATAAAGAAGCCAAAGTAGCATTAGCTGCACTTTATCAAATGGCGGGACAATCTGCTTTGTCTGTCGAGTTGTACAAGCAACTTGCAGCAGAAGAACCTCATATGCTTCGGTGGAAAATGAATGAGGCATCTGCTTTGCAACTGATTGGAAAGTGCCGGGATGCGTTGGTTTTATATCAAGATGTGTCAAAAGTAGATTCGGCCAATTGGATCGTATATAAGAATATGGGCGATTGCTTTTTCCGGTTAGATAGCCTTGCAAATACGGCTTTGTGTTATCAAAAGGCTGTAGACCTTTATCCTAAGAATAAGGAATTATATATACAATTGATCCGGCTTTATACCAATCTGAAACAACCGGATGAGGCTATCAGGACAGCAAAAGAGATATTACAATCCGATTCTATGTCTATTGACGGATGGAAATATATGGGCGTGGCCTATTACCGGAAGGCGCAATCGGATAGTGCGTTGATGGCATTTCGAAAGACGTTGGCTTTAGGTGATACTTCGTTGACTGTATGCCAATATTACGGAATGCTTTGCTACCAGACTTTTGCATATAAAGAGGCTGAAAAATATCTGGAAAGGGTTCGGGTGGCCGATCCCAAAGACATGGTTACAATGTATTATCTTTCCATTGTTTACGGCTATACAGGCAAGGCAGGAGGTGGAATAGCATTAGCTGATACGATCAATAAGCATATTCAGCCATATGATAGTATGCGGATCCGTGCCGAAACCCAACGTGGATATCTTTACCGCATCCAAAACCGGTATGATGATGCGGCAGCAACTTTTATTAATTTAACGAAAATAGAACCCAGTAAATCAATTTATTACTATGAAGTAGCTGTGTCTTATGATATGGCCCTTAAGAAAAAACAAGCGCTTGATTGGTATATCCGTTTTTTGAATCTTATCGATCCAACTTGGGAGAGAAAGATTTGGAGTGAAGAAGATTTAAAGAAGAGCACTTATCAAAATGCAGCCATGAATCGTGTAGGTGCATTAAAAACAGATATCTTTTTTGAGGAAGGAAGGCTGGAACAAGCTAAGAAGTAAATACTAATCAGCTGATTTTCAATTTGTATACATAAAAAAGATGCAAATTATCGGATTTTAAAAGCATTTTGTGACATAAAAGAGATATTTTTATCGAAAATTTATCACAATATGTCCGGATCTAAAGAATCTAATTCGAATCCTTTTAAAAGCATACGAGCATCTAGGGTAATCATTCCGGTAGTTATTGGTCTGGGCGTAGTTGTGTTCATGTTTGTCAGGGAGTTTGACCCAAGGGCTTTCGACAGCATGGTCTTTACTTGGAGATCGGTGTTGTTTTTGTTCTTTGCAGTGCTCTTGATGATGTCGCGTGATATTGGCTACATGATCCGTATTCGGGTATTGACCGATAATAAATTAAGTTGGTTGCAGGCTTTTCGTGTAATTATGCTTTGGGAATTTACTTCGGCCGTTACTCCATCTGCGATTGGAGGAACAAGTGTTGCAATTCTCTTCATCAATAAAGAAGGCCTGAGTTTAGGGAAAAGTTCTGCGGTTGTGATGGCTACTTCTTTCTTGGACGAATTGTATTTTGTTATTATGTTTCCGCTTTTGTTGTTGATTGTGAACGTCCATAGAATGTTTGCAATTGGTGGAGTTGCGGGCGGTTCGTATTTGAATGAATTTTTTTGGTTCGCAATCATTGGGTATTCGATCAAGTTTCTTTATACACTTGTGATCAGTTATGGCTTATTTATCAATCCGCGTGGATTGAAATGGCTGTTACTGCAAATATTTCGACTCTCTTTTTTGCGCAAGTGGCGGCATAATATCAATGAAGCGGGGTATGAGATAATCCAAAGCTCCAAAGAATTGGTTCGTAAACCATTTTCTTTTTGGCTGAAAGCCTTCGGTGCTACTTTTTTTTCGTGGACATCCCGTTACTGGGTCGTGAATATGATTCTATTGGCATTTTTTGTTATTCCTTCAATTGGTGAACATTTTCTCATTTTCGCCCGCCAATTGGTGATGTGGATCATGCAGCTAATCGCGCCAACTCCGGGAGGTAGTGGATTTGCTGAAGTCATTTTCACACGGTATCTGAGTGATTTTATCCCGGTGAGCGATCCGGCGATTGCAGCTTCGATAGCTATTGCTTTGGCGCTTATTTGGCGATTGATCAGTTATTACCCATATTTGTTGATGGGCGTTTTGATTGTTCCTAAGTGGATTAAAGATAAATTTGCTACAAAATCATAGTTCTGTCAAATGACTGTTGGTTTATTTTTTGGATCATTTAATCCTGTTCATGTAGGGCATATGGTGATTGCCAATTACATGCGGGAATATGCGGGAATAGATCAGGTGTGGTTTGTGGTTAGCCCGCACAATCCGTTAAAAAGCAGAAGTACTTTACTAGCAGCCTCAGATCGATTACATTTGGTGAATATAGCCATCGATGGATATTTACCATATAAGGCTTGTGATATCGAGTTTAAAATGCCGCAACCATCCTATACTATTGATACATTGGTACGTTTAGCGGAAAAATATCCTCAAAACCAATTTTCCCTGATCATGGGTTCAGACAATTTGGAAACATTTCACAAATGGAAAAATTGGGAAGTTATTGTTGAAAATTATCATCGATATATTTATCCTCGCCCGGGTACATCCGAAAAATGGTTGAAACAAGCAGTTAATGCAACTTTGGTAGATGCTCCATTGATGGAAATATCTTCCACCTTTATCCGGCAAGCTATTGGTAAAGGGAAAAGCGTTCCGTTCTTTTTTCCTGAAAAGGTATATCAATACATTGAGGAAATGAATTTTTATAAAAAGACCAAACAAGCAAAATGAGTAAAGCAAAAATTTTAGTAACCGGAGGTACCGGGTACATTGGATCACATACAGTCGTCGAACTGATACAAGACGGATATGAAGTGGTTATTGCCGATAATTTATCCAATTCTAAAATAGAGGTTTTAGAAGCCATTTGTCAAATTACCGGCGTGAAACCTGCTTTTCAAGAGATTGATTTATGCGACCGGGGCCAATTTGAATCTTTGATTCAAAAACATGGCAACATTGATGCGGTGATTCATTTTGCAGCATCCAAAGCTGTGGGCGAATCAGTGAAGCTGCCTTTAATGTATTATCGCAACAATCTGGTTTCCCTAATCAATTTGTTGGAATTGATGCAAAAATATGCCATTGGTAGCATGGTTTTTTCATCATCATGCACGGTTTACGGACAACCTGAAAAGCTTCCCGTAACCGAACATGCGGCTATTCAACCTGCTACATCGCCATATGGTAATACCAAACAAATATCGGAAGAGATCATCCGTGACACGATAGCGGCTTCCGTTGGTATTGATAGCATCGCATTGCGCTATTTTAATCCTATCGGAGCGCATCCCTCTGCTTTGATTGGCGAATTGCCATTGGGTGTTCCCAATAACTTAGTCCCATTTATCACGCAAACGGCCATGGGCATTCGGGAGCAGCTCAGTGTATTTGGCGATGATTATAACACTCCCGACGGCTCGTGTATCCGGGACTATATTAATGTGGTTGACCTTGCCAAAGCTCATGTTGTAGCAGTAAACAGGCTTTTGAACAAAAAAAATAAAGCCGCGTTTGAATTTTTTAACCTTGGGACGGGTAGGGGAGTGTCTGTGTTAGAAATGATCAAAGCATTTGAAAAAGTATCCCATGTCCAGTTAAATTATAAGATTGTAGAGCGTAGGCCTGGTGATATTGAGCAGGTATGGGCAGATACATCATATGCCAACCGTGAATTAGGATGGAAAGCGGAAAGTTCTCTTGAAGAAACGCTTTTGTCGGCATGGAATTGGGAAAAGCATTATCGAGAGTGTGGAGGATGGAAATAATAGTAACGATGAGTGATGAATGGTGAACGGAATGGCAATGTATTTGCAATATTCATTACAAGTGTAATTCTATAATTTGATTCAAATGAATACCAATAATTATTGTATCATCATGGCCGGCGGCATAGGAAGCCGTTTTTGGCCATTGAGCCGGACAAATAAGCCCAAGCAGTTTTTGGATATTATGGGCGTGGGAAAAACATTGATTCAGCAAACATTTGAACGTTTTGCCCAAATTATTCCGAGAGAGAATATCATCATTGTAACCAATGAATTGTACAAGGATATTACCATAGAGCAATTGGAAATAGAGGAACGGCAAGTATTGCTCGAACCTATGCGTAAAAATACTGCCCCTTGTATTGCTTATGCTAACTTTAGGATATTGAAAGAAAACCCTAATGCTAATATTGTGGTTGCTCCGTCCGACCATTTGATTGGTAATGAAAAGGATTTTTTAAAAGTGGCACAAAAGGCGTTAGAATTTACGGCCAACAATCAGGTTTTGTTGACGATTGGTATTAAACCCGACCGTCCGGAAACGGGTTATGGATATATTCAAATTACGAATGATGCGCATGACCTTCCTTATCCTGAATTGAAAAAGGTAAAGACATTTACAGAAAAGCCGGAATTGGAGATGGCCAAGATCTTCTTTGAAAGCGGTGAATTTTTCTGGAATTCGGGCATGTTCTTCTGGTCGTTGAACTCTATCATGCAAGCGTTTGACTCATATATGCCTTCTATAAACCAACTGTTTCAGTCGGCCATAGATCAATTAGGTACGCCAAATGAAATGGATGTTGTGCGCGATATATATGCACAATGCAAAAATATTTCCATTGATTATGCCATCATGGAACAGGCAGACAATGTGTATGTGCTTTGCTCCGATTTCGGATGGTCGGATATCGGAACTTGGGGGTCTTTGTATGCCAACCAGAAGAAGGATAAAAACAAAAACGCTGTTGTTGGCAACAATGTGTTTTTATATGATACCAAAGGTTGTGAAATCAATATTTCTCCTCACAAATTAGCTGTAATTCAAGGTTTGGAAGATATGATCATCGTACAATCGGATGATGTGTTGTTGATCTGTAAAAAAGATGATGAGCAGAGGATCAAAGATTTTGTCAACAACATCAAATTGGAAAAAGGCGATACATATATATAATGGTATATCGTTAATCATTAGGGAATGTCGCGCAATCGCTTACTGGTCATTGCCGGGCCGACAGCAGTGGGAAAGACGGATACGGCCATTCGGGTAGCAAAGTCTTTGCAGACGGAAATTATATCGTGCGACTCAAGGCAGATGTATCGTGAGTTGCGTATCGGAACGGCTGTTCCCGATGCTGTGCAATTAGCGGAAGTCCCGCATCATTTCATTGGTAATTTATCTATTCATGACTACTACAATGTAAGCATGTTTGAACAAGAGAGCTTGGCTCTTTTGGACGATTTGTTTCAAAAACACGAAACGGTTGTAATGGTTGGTGGTTCGGGCCTTTATATAGATGCATTATGCCGGGGGATTGATGATTTTCCGACGGTAGATCCCGAAGTGCGGAAAACAGTGATGAATTGGTTTGAACAAGGCGATATTGAATATTTGCGCAGGCAATTGCGTCTGCTTGATCCCGTTCATTACGAAAAGGTTGATCTTCGCAATCACAAGCGCATTATGAAAGCGATAGAAGTCAGCTTACAGACAGGTAAACCATATTCTTCCTTTCTCACCTCGCAAAAACGCAATCGTAACTTTCAAATCATTAAAATCGGATTGAATCGTCCGCGCGAAGAACTTTTTGACCGGATCAACCGGAGAACCTTGATCATGATGGAAGAGGGATTGCTTCAGGAAGCAGAATCGTTGTATCCATATAAAAAATTAAATGCATTGAATACCGTAGGGTATAAGGAATTATTTGGATATATGGATGGTATATATGATTTGGAAACGGCTATTGGTTTGATTCAAAGAAATACACGCCATTATGCCAAACGCCAATTATCCTGGTTTTCTCGTGATCCGGAAACAATTTGGCTGCATCCGGACGATACGGAGAAAATCATTGAATATGCTGTTAATGATGATAAAGCGTAACAGCGGCAAAAGATGATGAATAAAAGATAAGATGAACTTTCAGGAAACCGTACAATATTTATATACCAGCCTGCCCGTTTTTCAACATAGCGGCGGTGCTGCCTACAAGCCCGGATTACAAACGATCAGCGAGTTGGATGTCATTATGGGAAGTCCGCATAATCGGTATGCAACCATCCATATTGCTGGCACCAATGGCAAAGGTTCTGTTTCGCATATGCTTGCTGCGGCATTGCAGCAATCGGGCTACAAGACGGGATTGTTTACTTCTCCTCATTTAATCGACTTTCGAGAAAGAATCAAAGTCAACGGTGAAATGATCACCGAATCATATGTGGTGGAGTTTGTAGAACGTTATAAATCTACATTTGAAAAGATCCAGCCGAGTTTCTTTGAAGTGACTACAGCTATGGCATTTGAATATTTTGCCTACAACCAGGTCGACATAGCAATTATAGAAACAGGTATGGGCGGAAGGTTGGATGCTACCAATATCATCACTCCTGTGATGTCGATTATCACTAATGTTAGTTTTGACCATACACAATTTTTAGGCAAACAGCTTACCGATATTGCTTTTGAAAAAGCAGGTATTATAAAAACGCACGTTCCGGTGGTAATCGGGGAAACACTACCGGAATCAAAACCTGTTTTTCAAGCCAAGGCGAAAGAGTTGAATTGTCCGATTACATTTGCCGATGAGGAAATCGTTGTTACTCAAACAGGACAAAACAACGAAGGACAATGGATGGACATTCGGCAACATGGGAAGACGATTTCCGTGTTGACCGATCTGCGGGGAACATACCAACGGGCCAATATAGTAACGGTGTTGGCAGCTTTGGAATGTTTGCATCATTACTCAAAATTTAATGTGCCGGAGGAATGCATGATTGCTGCTTTATCTAAAACATCTCAGATAACAGGCCTTCGTGGGCGTTGGCAAATGTTAAATACAAATCCATACACAGTTTGTGATACGGGACATAATCCGGCCGGATTGAGTTGGGTGGTACAGCAAATCAGTAAGTCCCAATATCGCAAATTACATATGGTGATTGGTTTTGTGAAAGACAAAGATATTTCAGAAATATTGCAACTATTACCACAAGACGCTACTTATTACTTCACCAAAGCCTCCATTGAACGCTCGCTCGATGAGTCTACATTGGCGGATGAAGCGAAAAAATATAAACTGTACGGGCAATCTTATCCGACAGTTGCAGAAGCGATGCATGCTGCGTTTTCTGTGGCAAATCCGGATGATATGATTTTTATTGGCGGCAGTACGTTTGTTGTTGCTGATTGTTTGCAAGCCAATCGATTGAATTTTTAGGCGATTAGCTATAGCGTCATTTCGTTGTAGAAAGAATTACGTGAGGTTTTGTTGATTTTATACGATTTACATACACACCTGTGTAAATAAGAGCATCTGTTCAAAATCGTTTCTCTTTCATTATCTAATGTTTTACATATTTTAATTGTCTACTTCTTTTATTCTGTTTGGAGAAATGAAATTTATTTTGATAATCGAATAAGTATAAGTTTTCCATATTTACTACTAAAACCTGATTTTTTAATCATAACCGCCTGATATACAATGTTTATTTTTTGAAAAACAATATTTATAAAATCTTTATATCTGTGGCATTTTCTTTATAAAATCCATATAACTACCGATATATTTTTGTATCGGATAAATCTGGAAAGTATAGATTATCCGGTAAAAATGTTGCCATTCATGTTTTTTGCGTATTGATTTTTATTTAAAAATTTCGTGGATTCATGTTTTTAATTACTTAAACCGTATTTGTATGACAACTTTAGAATTTAATAGCCAATTGATTAATCTTGAAAAAGTATTGAGCGTTTTCGCTTTGAGATTAACAACTGATAAAGATGATGCCAAAGATTTATTGCAGGACACTTTTTTGAAAGCCCTTACATATCGGGATCAATTTAAGGATTCTACCAATCTGAAAGCATGGGCTTATACGATTATGAAAAATACTTTTATCAACAATTATCGTAGAAACACACGACGCAATACCATGTTCGATCATTCTGCGAATTTATTTCTTTTAAGTCAGAATAAAAGTACTTCTGTTATAGAGCCGGATTCAATTTATAGGGAGAAAGAAATCAACACGATGATCAATAAATTGCCCAACGAATTCAGGGTTCCATTCAGAATGTATGTACAAGGCTATAAGTATAAAGAAATAGCTGGAACATTGGGATTACACATCGGAACGGTAAAAAGTAGGATTTTTATTACACGCAAAAAATTAACCTATGTATTGCCTGATTATAATTGATTTACTCGATTTATAAAATGCACGTACTTTATTCATATAAAGTAACGATCTGTCTTGTAATCAATTAATTGAAATGTGATTTTGGATAAAGACAAGTTGTTAAAAAAGAAAAAGATGTTGATTATTTTATTGATTGATGTTTTATAAATAGGAAATAGCCTTCTGGTCAAGGGAGGCTATTGATGCATGACCTAGCTTTTATAATTAACTGATTATTGCCTTAAAATCAATCGCATATGAAGGTTCTAATGTTCGGTTGGGAGTTTCCTCCGCATATTTCAGGAGGATTAGGAACAGCTTGTTATGGGCTGACAAAGGGAATGAACGTGCTTTCTGATATGGATGTATTATTTGTGGTACCTAAAGCATTTGGAGACGAGCATCAAAATACCATCAAAAAATTGATCGGAGCCAATGAGGTATCGGTACGTGTTCACGATACGGATATTGCCGGATTCATGAAAAAAATGCGGCAGATTGAAGTTGGGGTGGACATTTTGCCTTATGTAGACCCTGCAACATATGAAAAGTATGGTATGGGGCATATACAAGGAGAAAATAGGTATATTACTACTGATTATGAAGGAAAGATGCAACTTTCCGGAGGATATGGGCGGAATTTATTCCAGGAAGTGTCTGGTTATGCCCTTGTAGCTGCTTCTATCGCTGCTGAAAATACATTTGATGTGATTCATGCTCACGATTGGCTGTGTTATCCTGCCGGTATAGCTGCCAAATATATGTCGGGCAAGCCTTTGGTGGTACATGTTCATGCTACTGATTTTGACCGTAGCGGCGGAAACATCAATCCTAGGGTATATCATATTGAAAAACAAGGAATGGAAGCTGCCGATAAAATCATTACGGTGAGCAACTTTACCCGGAATA
>JAVBPN010000378.1:0-11815 GCA_031549585.1 Bacteroidales bacterium | reverse complement strand
GTTGTTTTATAGCAATGGGGCTTTCAAAATAAATACAAACTCAAAGGTGAAATTCCGATTAAAGAATATTATATTTAAAGTTTAAAATTTAAGATTTCAAGCCCGAGTTTATGTAATAATCGAAAGCATAACTTTCATTTTTCTTTTTCAATTCTCAATTTTTAATTATTCAGATGGTTATAGGTTTTGACGCCAAAAGAGTTTTTGCTAATTATACCGGTTTGGGAAACTATAGCCGTTATGTAATTCGTGCATTATCCGAAAATTTTCCTGATAATCAGTATCGGTTATATGCTCCGAAAAATATTGTTAATACTGATTTGGCAGTCATTTTGGACAAAGAAAATATTACTTCGGTCTTTCCTCAAGGAATATGGTCGCATTTATCTTCATATTGGCGGACTAAAGCGATTACAAAAGACTTATTTCGCGATGGTGTGGAATTATACCACGGTTTAAGCAATGAGTTGCCTGTAGGTATTGGTAAAAAGGGAATTGCTTCAGTGGTTACCATCCACGATTTGATATTCTTGCGCTATCCTGAATATTACAAAACTCCCGATCGAATGATATACAACCGGAAATTCAAATACGCCTGCCAAGCATCAAACCGGATCATTGCCATCAGTGAATGCACCAAACGGGATATTGTTTCATATTATCATATCTCACCCGATAAAATCCAAGTCGTCTACCAAGGATGCGACCCCAAATTCAGGGAAAAAGTATCGTTTGAGGAGAAAAAACAGGTTTGTGAAAAATACGGTTTGCCGGAAACATTCATGTTAAATGTTGGAACAATAGAACCCCGGAAAAATCTACTTCTTGCCGTAAAATCCTTGCTTCATCTTGACAAATCAATACATTTGGTTGTAATTGGCAGGCTCACGCCATACGCCCTCAAGGTAAAATCATATATTGCACAACATGGATTGGAAGGCCGGGTACATTTTTTGCAAGGAGTTCCTCTATCGGACTTACCAGCTTTATATCAATCTGCATCTGTATTTGTTTATCCATCTCTATTCGAGGGTTTCGGCATACCCATACTCGAAGCGCTTTGTTCTGAAGTTCCTATAATCGCTGCTACCGGTTCGTGTTTAGAAGAAGCTGGCGGCTCACATTCCATATATGTCAATCCGGAAGATGATACTGGTTTGGCCAGCGCTGTCGATCGAGTAGTTTCGGACATCAAACTACAAGCAACCATGATTGCCGAAGGGAAAAAACATGCTTCACTTTTTAACGACAAAAGATTTGCAGAACAGACGATGAGCATATACCAAAGCCTTGTCTGATGTTTCAATCACATCCGGAATAACGCAAAATATAAGTTCACCATTTAGTATTTTCACGTACCTTTGTCTTTAGGTTAATTACAAGATAAAATGAATATCCGTAATTCTGCCTAAATGTTAAAGTCCTAACGGACTATAAAATTCTTTGCTGATTGTTATTCTATTGATGTTATTTTCCTACGGAAAATTTACACAGTAATAGGCCGTAGGCCTTGCACGTTAATAGAAAACATTCAAAAAGCATCAACCCTTGTCCGTTAGGACATTAACGAACAACAATTTAGGTATTTTTCCAGATAATCATTTAAGATAAACATGCAAATAAGTAGTCAGCCTTTAGCAGATAGGATGAGGCCAACCAGCCTTGATGATTATATTGGTCAAAAACATTTGGTTGGCGAACAATCCGTATTGCGCAAGATGATTGAGTCAGGCAATGTATCATCATTCATTTTGTGGGGGCCTCCGGGTGTTGGCAAAACAACATTGGCCCAATTGATGGCATCCGGCTTAAAGCGGTCTTTTTACAGTCTCAGCGCCGTAAATTCAGGTGTGAAAGACGTGCGCGAAACCATTGAAAGCGCCAAAAAGCAGAAATTTTTCAATAGCCCCTGCCCCATTCTTTTCATCGATGAAATTCATCGCTTCAGCAAATCGCAACAAGACTCGCTGCTCTCTGCTGTGGAACAAGGCATTGTGGTATTGATTGGAGCAACAACGGAAAATCCATCTTTTGAAGTCATTTCTCCTTTGCTATCCCGATGCCAAGTGTATGTGCTGAAAGAACTCGGAAAAGATGATTTACTACAAATCATTGACCGCGCGTTAACAAAGGATCTTCTTTTAAAGCAACTTCCGATTAAAATAGAGGAAACAGAAGCGCTATTGCGCGTATCCGGCGGAGACGCCCGTAAACTACTTAATGCTTTAGAATTAGTGGTCGTGTCGGAACTTGATGCAGATGGCAATGCTACCCACGATATTGTCATCACCGACGACATGGTGATAAAATGCTTGCAACAAAACATCGCCATGTATGACAAAAACGGGGAAATGCATTACGACCTGATATCGGCATTTATTAAATCAATTCGCGGAAGCGACCCTAATGCTGCGGTTTATTATCTTGCTCGGATGATTGAAGGCGGAGAAGATCCGCTGTTTATCGCACGGCGATTGATTATCTTAGCTGCTGAGGATATCGGATTGGCCAACCCAAATGCTTTTTTAATGGCGCAAAGTTGTTTCAACGCCGTTCATTCCATTGGAATGCCCGAAGGTCGTATTGTTTTATCGCAAGCAACCTTATATTTAGCTACTTCACCAAAAAGCAATTCGTCCATTATGGCAATCGATAACGCATTGGGAGTAGTAAGACAAACGGGAAACCTACCTGTCCCCCTGCACATCAGGAATGCACCGACTAAGTTGATGAAAGAATTGGGATATGCCAAAGATTATAAGTATGCCCACAGCTATACCGGTAATTTTGCCGATCAGGAATTCCTACCTAAAGAAATTGCAGGGACAACATTTTACCAACCCTCCGATAATGTTCGCGAGCGAGAAATCAAAAACCAAATGGATAAACTTTGGAAGGGCAAGTATAAATAGTTGACATGACCGGTTATTGTTATTTGTTTTTTGGAAGGGCAGTACATTTGTTCAAATGTTATTTTGGCGCTTTGTTCTATACTGCTTTATCTGCTTGTGCACAGCCTGTATCTCCCAATATAGTTCATCCAGAAGGCACTGATGTTGCTTCTCGTTTTGCTGTTCCGGCTGGTTATGTCCGGACTAATTGCGAAACAACAACTTTTGCATATTACTTGCGTCATCTTCCGCTTAAAGACCCCACCGCAAGAGTACATTACTATAATGGACAAGAAAAGCCCAATCATTCCGTTGCCGCTGCCGTTGTCGATATTTCAGTAGGTAAACGCGATTTGCAACAATGTGCCGATGCAGTGATCCGGTTGCGTGCAGAATACCTATACGAGCAAAAACAATACAGTCGAATACATTTCAATTTTACCAATGGCTTTCGTGCCGATTATGCAACATGGGCCAAAGGAAACCGGATCAAAGTAGATGGCAATAAGGTATCGTGGTATCCATCAGGCGGAGAAGATTATTCGTATCCGGCTTTTTTCCGCTACTTAGAAACGATATTTACCTATGCAGGGACACTATCATTATCCAAAGAACTGAAAACAACCTCTTGTTCTGATTTACAAGCCGGAGATGTTTGGATACAAGGTGGCTCTCCGGGACATGCGGTGATTGTGGTCGATGTCGCAGTCAATCCGGCTAATGGCAACAAAATATATTTATTGGCACAAAGCTATATGCCGGCGCAAGACATCCATGTCCTCAATAATCCCAATAATTCAAAAATTTCGCCTTGGTATGAATTGCAATGCGATCATCCAATATACACACCTGAATGGACGTTTAGACCTGAAAACTTGAAACGGTTTGAAGAATGAGGGCATTACTCGAAAGTCATTCTAGAAACAGTTATAATTGATAATAATTCCCACTACAGTTTAAAAATCACCAATAGGTATTGGCTCGATTTTTATCGATATATCCGAAAAAAATCATTAAATTTGTTGTTCATTTTCTATTTGATTGGAGGTCTTGTTCCGAACTGTAAGAAAATGAATAATTTGTTCTTATAACGTAAATATAGAAAAAACGAAAACAATGAAATCTTGATTAATTGAAGGTGTTTCCTTACAATAAGATAAACATTGTTTAGAAAATATATAGTTGAAACTATGGTTACAAGGATCTTTGATATCTTGGAACTGCATCAGTTCAAATACCGGTTAGAAGAGGCTTTAGCACATAAGGTTGCCGGAAAGTGGATCAAATATAGCAGTACTGAATATATCGCCTATGCCAACGAAATCAGTTGTGGTTTGTTGGCTATGGGCTACAAACGTGGTGATAAGATTGCCCTTATATCCAATAATCGCCCGGAATGGAATTTTTTTGACATGGGGATGGCGCAAATAGGCGTTACTGTAGTTCCCATATATCCCACCATCAGCTTAGAAGAATATCAATATATATTGAAGCATGCCGAACCTCGCATGATGGTTGTTTCGGACAAATTATTGCTGGAAAAACTCCGTCCAATCTTCGACAGCAGTGCATTTATCGAACACCTATATACTTTCAATAGTATTGAAGGCGCACATAATTGGAAAGAAATAGCTGAGTTGGGAGCATCGCGCATGGAAGAATTGATGCCACAGGTAGAGCAAATCAAAGCATCTATAAAGCCCGATGATCTGTTTACTCTGATATATACATCGGGTACTACGGGCACTCCAAAAGGTGTAATGTTATCGCATAATAATCTGGTATCTAATTCCCTTGCCACTTGCCGGAGAAACTACCTTACCACGGGAGCCCGTGCATTAAGTTTCTTGCCTATTTGCCATATTTATGAAAGAATGATAAATTATCACTTTCAAAATTTGGGAATCTCCATATACTATGCAGAGAACATGGGTACGATCATGGAGAACATCAAGGAAGTGAAACCACATATTTTTACCACCGTGCCTCGCCTGCTCGAAAGAATATACATCGGCATTGTGAGCAAAGGAAAGGAACTCAAGGGCATAAAGAAAAAAATATTTAACGATGCAATTGACGTTGGTATTCGCTTCGATCCCTATAAAAAACTCAGTCTGATAGATAAGATCCGCATGATGATTGCACGACGTATGGTCTATACGAAATGGATTGAGGTATTGGGCGGCGAAATCCATATTATTGTTTCCGGAGGCGCACCATTACAGCACAGGTTGTCCAATTTATTTCAAGCTGTTGGCATCGATCTGTTGGAAGGATATGGATTGACTGAAACATCTCCGGTAATTGCCGTGTCCGACTTACGTAGAGGACGACCGAAACCCGGAACTGTGGGGCCTGTGCTTGAAGAATTGGATGTTAAACTAGGCGAGGATGGTGAAATCCTTTGTAAAGGGCCCAATATCATGCTGGGATATTATAAAGATCCGGAATTGACCGCACAAGTGATCGACGCTGATGGTTACTTCCACACGGGAGATGTCGGTTCGTTCGACAAAGACTCTTTTTTAACCATCACCGACCGGAAAAAGGAAATATTTAAGCTCTCCAATGGCAAGTATGTATCTCCACAAGTTATTGAAAATAAGATAAAAGAATCATTCTTTATTGATCAAGCCATGGTAATTGGCGAAAAGGAAAAATATGCCAGCGCTTTGATTTCTCCCAATTTTTCACAACTACACAATTGGTGTCTCAAGAATGGCATCCGGTTTGAAACCAATGCCGAACTGATACAACTTCCGGAAGTTCTAGAACTTTACCAAAACGAAGTAAACCAAGTCAATCAAGCATTGGGAAAGGCAGAACACATCAAACGTTTCCGTTTGGTTGGCGAAGAATGGAGCCAACAAACCGGAGAATTATCTCCCACATTAAAATTAAAGCGAAAAGTTTTATTTGCTAAATATGCAAAACTGATTGAGGAAATCTATGCTCCTACCCGAGCCCAAGGCTCTTAACACAAAAAGCACTATCCAAAAAGTCGCAAATGAACGTCATTGCGAGCCCAAAAAGTAACGCAATTTTTTGATAGCTAATAGATTGCTTCGCTTTCGCTCACAATGACGTGATAAAAATAACCTTTTAATACACTTACTTATTAAAATAAATGGTTGAATAAATAATTAAGCCCTACCAGCAAAACCGTCATTGCTGCTGCAAAAATCAACATTACTTTTACATAACTGGTATTTTTCCCTGATTCAACCGATTGTTCTTGGTCATTGGATTTGATATTCTTTTCCATGATAATTTGATGATGGTAAATTAATTAAAGTGTCTTGAATTCAGACATAAATAACACAATAGCATCATCATACGATGATGCCAAAACATGCGCATTAAAGCGCTTTTACCAACAAATCAAATACGTAACACCCGGTCAAATAGGTAGGCAGGAACAGTAGATAGCGGAAAACATTGCCCCACCGGTTGTTTAATCAATGTAAAAAACTTACTTCTAAAGTGATGGATTGATATATCACCAAACGTAAACCACGATATAGATGCAAATCTATACTTACCAAGTTCCGGTTTAGTATTAAGCGCATTGTAAAAGTTATTAATCGTAACACTTCCTAACAAGTCAATCGTAGTAGCAGTCGCTACCGATGATTTATTGGCAGCTTCGTCATGAAACAACGGCGCTGAAAGAGAAAAAGACAAGAACAACGTCAACAATGCCCACGCTGTCAATTTGTTCGAATATGAATTTTTCATTTGCATCGTAACAAATATAAAGCTTTTATCAAAAAGTTCAAAATTTGATAAATATTTTATAAAAAACTCAATAAATTTTCAAAGCAGTTGCATTTAAGACTTAAAAGGTTGTATCTTTTTCATAAAGAAATCACGATACATGTCGCTAATAGCAATACTCTGCTGACCGATCTTTATCCGGCTTTTTTCAATGACATCAATTTTTTTGATTGCAACAATATATGAACGATGCACACGACAAAAAAGCTCAGATGAAAGCATCTGTTCCAAACTTCGTAAACTCATCAACGATAAAATGGGCTTGTCAACAGTATGTATTTTCACATAATCCTTTAATCCCTCGACAAATAGAATGTTGTTGATGTCTATCCGGATGGTTTTATAATCCGATTTAATGAAAATATAATCGTTTTCGTATACTTCATTTGGAGTAGAAACACTTAACAATTTTTTGATTCGTATATTTTCACGCACTTTGTTCACTGCACGTAAAAAGCGCTCAAATAAAACAGGTTTGAGCAAATAATCCGTCACTTCCAAATTGAAAGCATCAACAGCATACCGATCATGTTCCGAAATAATAATAGCATGGTATTTCTGACGCAGACTGCCAAGAAAATCCAACCCATTGAGCGATGGCATTTCCACAGTGGTAAAAATCAGGTCTACCGGTTCTTTTTCCAAAAATTCGAGGGCATCAAAAGCACTATTGAATACTTTCTTGAGTTCCAAGAAAGGTATCCGAACCGCATAATCCTTAAGAATATCCAGCGTTTCCTGGTCGTTGTCAATAGCAATACAGTTGATCATTGTCCGTCATCTTTTGAACTTTTCCATCCTTGCGCTTGTAATTCTATTCCCGTACCATCTTCTACGATCAAACGAACACCATCTGCTTGGTCTACCATGTGGCCAATAATTGAAATATCCTGATTACGGATTACCTTCTCATAATCTTCAACAGGAACAGTGAATAGTAGTTCATAATCTTCCCCACCATTCAATGCTGTAACCAATGGATCCAGAAAAAACTCCTCAGCCACATCAATCGTCTGCTGTGCAACGGGTATTTTGTGATGGAAAATCTTACATCCGGTACCGGAATCCCTGCAAATATGAAGCAATGCAGACGCTAAACCGTTAGAAATATCGATCATAGATGTCGGCACGATATTCTCTTTACTGAAAAAATCGATGATATCCCTACGCGCTTCAGGCCTCAATAAACGGCCGATCACAAACGCATATTCATCCAGTTTTGGTTGCGTTCCTTCCCGGAACATTTGTTTTTCGCGTTCCATCACTTGAACACCTATATAAGCAGCGCCTAAATTTCCGGAAACGCAGATCAAATCCCCCTGCCGGGCTGTATTTCTATTTACTGTTTTCTGAATATCCGCCTCTCCAACAGCAGTAATGCTAATGGCTAATCCTGTCATCGACGAAACTGTGTCACCGCCTGCCAAATCAACCTGATAAGTATCGCAAGCCTGCTTTACTCCTTGGTATAGTTGTGTCAACGCTTCCACCGAAAATTTCGCCGATACCGCCACCGAAACAAATATCTGCTGCGGAATGGCATTCATGGCATATAAATTAGAAAATCCGGTCACTGCAGCTTTATACCCTAAATGCTGCAAAGGGAAATAAGTCAAATCAAAATTGACGCCTTCCATTAGCATATTCACTGCAACTGCTGAAGCATTTTTGTATTGAAGAATGGCAGCATCATCGCCGATCCCTTTTATGGTCGATTGATTATGAATATGAAAATCCCTGACCAGATGCCTGATCAATTCGGGTTTACCTAATGCAGATAATGGAGTGGACATTCAAGTAATGAAAATTGGATAATGGATAATGAATAATAAACTAATGATTATTTGTTTTGATACCTAATTGCAATTTTTCAATCCGTCATTGCGAGGAGGAACGACGAAGCAACTGAGCAAAGCGACCTCACCGAAGGTAATCTTTTGATAATTACGAGATTGCTTCGCTATCGCTCGCAATGGCGTTATTGTTTAAGCATAGGAGAGTTTGATCATATTGGTTTGCCCTTTCTCTTCAAAAGGGGTACTTCCAACATGTACTACGGCGTCTCCGTCTTTGATATAACCCCTAGTCTTCAATTCTTTGATAGACTGCTCGATAGCTATATCAATATTATCCGACTCATCGGCATGGTAAGCATGAGCGCCCCATATCAATGCCATTTTACGAACCAATGCCTTATTGCGGGTAAAAACAAATACTCCTGCTTCAGGACGATAGCTCGAAATACGCATGGCCGTGTAACCCGAAAAAGTAAATACAACGATCGCCTTAGCTTTAGCTTGATGTGCCATACGGCATGCATTCAAACAAATCGAGTCGGGAAGGAAAGTCCGGTCATGGATATCCGGCAAGGTTTCACGGTTATATTGGAACCCGTGCCGCTCTGTCCAATCTATGATTTGGCTCATCGCTTTGACCGCTTCAACAGGATATTTTCCTGTTGACGTTTCTGCACTCAACATCACAGCATCAGCACCATCCAGCACAGCATTGGCGACATCATTCGCTTCGGCGCGAGTCGGCATGAAATTAGTAATCATGCTTTCCAGCATTTGGGTTGCAATAACAACCGGCTTAGCGCTGGCAATACATTTTTTTACAATTTCTTTTTGAAGCATCGGAACCCTGTCAAAAGGCACTTCTACACCCAAATCACCCCGTGCAACCATTATTCCATTAGATGATTCGATAATGGCATCTATGTTTTCCAAAGCTTCCGGTTTTTCTATTTTGGCAATGATCCGGGCAAATTTTTTCTTTGAACGGAGCAATTCACGTAAAGGAATCATATCATCGGCCGAACGGATAAAGGATAATGCAATCCAATCGACATTGTAATCAAGGGCAAAACTAGCATCATCCAAATCTTTTTCGGTCAGACTCGGTAATGATATATGGGTATTCGGCAGGTTCACCCCTTTTTTGGATGTGAGTATTCCTCCGTATATCACTTTAGCGGTCACTTTCTCCTTTTTATCGGTTTTGAGAACTTCCATTTTTATTTTTCCGTCATCAAGCAAAATGGCTTCTTTAACTTTCACATCTTTTGGCAATCCTTCATAATTGACAAAAAGTTGTTCGCTAGTTCCCACACCCGGAGTAGTCACCAAATCGATTAATTGGCCATCCTGAAGAACGATCGCTCCGTTCTCAACATCGCCAATCCGTATTTTTGGGCCTTGCAAGTCAGCCAAAATCGTAACATTGGTACGCAACTCCTGGTTCAGATCAATGATATGACGAATAGTCTGCTCGTGATCAGCATGTGTACCATGCGAAAAATTGATCCGGCAAACGTTAACCCCTGCACGAAACATTTCGCGAAGAGCCTTTTTGGAAGACGATACCGGCCCTATAGTGGCAATGATTTTGGTGTGGCTCATAAAAATGCTTGATTATTAATTTTATACAACAGATATTCACTATCTAACGGATTATATACATCCATATCTAATGGATGTAACATTTAAAATACAATGATACGACAAAAATTGTGCTACGCCGATATAATGTTATATACCGATGAGTTTACAGAGAAAGGCGTATTCGAGTATGGTATCTTTATAACGGGAAAAACGACCAGATGCCCCTCCATGCCCGGAATCCATATCGGTATAAAGCAACAACAAGTTATGATCGGTTTTCGTATCACGTAATTTAGCTACCCATTTGGCAGGCTCCCAATATTGCACTTGTGAGTCGTGCAATCCTGCTGTTACCAGCATATTCGGATAATTTTGCTTGGCGACATTATCATATGGAGAATAAGAAAGCATATACTGATAATATGTTTCATCGTTTGGATTACCCCATTCCTCGTATTCTCCCACAGTCAAAGGAATCGACTCATCACTCATGGTGGTAATCAGATCGACAAACGGCACTTCGGCAATGATTCCTTTAAATAAATCAGGACGCATATTAACAACAGCACCTACCAATAATCCACCGGCACTTCCTCCTGTGGCAAAAATATGGTTAGAATCCGTATATTTTTGTTGGATCATGTGCTCGGCACAAGCAATGAAATCAGTAAACGTATTGCGTTTGTACAATAACTTACCCTCATCATACCATTCCCGCCCCAAATATTGACTTCCACGAACGTGGGCAATGGCATATATGAAACCACGATCAAGAATACTCAACCGGGCAATGCTGAAACTTGGGTCGTCATTCATCCCATAAGCGCCGTATCCATAAAGCAACAAAGGATTTTGTCCGTTTATCACGACATCCTTCCTGTACACCAAAGAAATAGGCACATCAACTCCATCAGACGCCTTGGCATAAAGGCGTTTTGTCACATAATTGTCCGAGTTAAAATCACCCAACACTTCTTCCTGTTTGAGCAAAATCTTTTCTCTGGTTTTCATATTGTAGTGATAGACAGAGTTAGGTGTCGTTAAAGACGTATAATCAAATCGTAAAAAATCGGTGTCAGATATCAAATTATATGACATTTGCGCAGTATAGGCTTCTTCGCCGAAATCGAGATAATGTTGCTCTGCCAAGTTATCAATAGACCGGATACACAATTGCGTCAGCCCGTTTTTTCGTTCCGAAACAACCAAATAATTTTTAAAAACTTCAATTTCTTCTAAAAATACGTCTTGTCTATTGGGGATCAGCTCTTTCCAATATTCTTTCGATGGTTTACTTACGGATGTTTCCATCAAGCGAAAATTCTTTGCTTGATCATTGGTTACTATATAAAACTTATCTTGAAAATGCGTTACATAGTATTCCATGTCTTTTTCACGCGGTTGCACCAACTTGGCCTCGCTAAACGGCTTATTTACATCTAAAAAGCGATATTCTGTCGCGGTATTGCTGAAAGACATGATCAAAATCATTTGTTCCGATTTTGAACGGTATATACTCAAATCAAATGCTTCATCTGCTTCGAAAAACACTTTTCTGTCCGCTGCTCCGGAAGATAATGTATGTGACATAACAGCTTCCGAACGAAGTGTGCGCACATTCTTTAACCCATAAAACAGGGTTTTGTTGTCATTAGCCCATCCCAACGTTGCATTGGTATTGTCAATCCGGTCTTCAAAGATTTGACCCGTATTCAGGTCTTTAAACATAATGGTAAATAGCCGCCTACCCACTGTATCGATGCT
>JAVBPN010000189.1:0-2972 GCA_031549585.1 Bacteroidales bacterium | reverse complement strand
GGAAAACCGGCCATGCAGCCTGGTGCACTCTCAAAAGACCAATACAAACAAGCGATTGACGAATTTCTTTTAAAATAATCTTAATCTATTAATACCAATGAAAAAGTTATCAATTATCTTGCTTTGCTGTACTTTATTTGCAGCTTGCGGCTCCAACAGAGAAGTTTCCAGAGTTTCTCCTGATCAACAAATTGACCTTAGCGGTCGATGGAACGACACCGATGCTAAAATGGTTGCCGATGCTATGATTCAACAATGCTTGAACGAAATCTGGCTGCCCGAATTTGAACAAGCCCACCCGGGTCAACGCCCTGTAATGATTGTTGGACTTGTAAATAATAAAACATCAGAACATATCCAACCAGAGGTATTTATTAAAGATCTTGAACGTGCAATCCTGCAAAACCGCAGAATACGCCTTGTACAAGCCGGCGACAAACGCGAACAATTGCGCGGCGAACGTGCCGGTCAACAAGATTTTGCATCTCCCGAAACTGCTAAGAAATGGGGCAAAGAACTTGGCGCTGATTTCATGTTGCAGGGCTCTATCAACTCTATCGTTGACCAATACAAAAAAGATAAAGTAGTAAGCTATAAAATCAACTTGGAACTTACCGATATCGAAACCAACGAAATCGTTTGGATTGGAGATAAAGAAATCAAGAAAGTGATCACGAACTAATTCCTCCCCCGCCCTTCGGGCACCCCCTCAAGAGGGGGAGATCTCCTCCGCTGGCGGAGGTGCCCGAAGGGCGGAGGTGGATTCAATTATTCATATGAAAAAACATCTTATCATTTTCGTGACCCTACTCTTTATTGGAGTGGGATGTGCTACTTATTACCAAAAGACCATCAAATTTCAAGAAGCAATAATTTCAGGAAAGTATGAAACGGCTGAAAAAGAGTTAGATGTAAAATGGAAAAAAGAAAAAAATAAAGACCATCTTTTATATTTATTGAATATGGGATGGATTAAATGGATCCAGAACGAACCAGAAGAAAGTAACAAGTATTTTACCCAAGCCGACGATCATATCGAACTTCAACGAAAAAACATCGGTGCAGAAGCATTGGCAATGATTACCAATCCTAAAGTAAAACCTTATGTTGCGGAAGATTATGAGGTAGTGCTGATCAACTACTACAAAGCGCTGAATTACCTCAACATGAATGATTATGAAGGAGCATTGGTGGAAGCTCGCAAAATGAGCGAAAAACTGTATGCACTTAACGATAAATATAAGGCGACAAAATCTAAATTCCGCTACAGCGACGATGCCTTCTCTCATGCCATGATGGGAATGATTTATGAAGCCAATAGGGAGTATAATGATGCTTATATTTCTTATAAAAATGCTATCCAGGTTTATGATTCTATCTATACGCGCAATTTCGGCGAAGGCGCTCCGGTTCAATTAAAGAAAGATTTGCTCAGAACCGCTTACAAAACAGGATTCTATGATGATGTACGTTTTTTTGAAGGACGGTTCAATATGAAATATGAACCAGAAGATAACCCTGATGGCGGCACATTGATTTTTATATGGCATAACGGATTATGTCCGATAAAAGAAGAAAACTCCATCAATTTCGTGCAAGGACCAAATAAGAATGGAATGGTTGCATTTACGGATCCCGAAAGTGGTTTGGTGTTTCCTGTTTTCATAGGTGGTTATTCCAGTTCCCAACAAGACAAATTTTCTAATGTCAAAGCTGTTCGTGTGGCATTTCCAAAATTTGTTGTACGCCCGCCTTTATATACCAATGCCAGCGTATATTTCAACAATATGGAATACCCATTGCAATTGAGTGAAAACGTTTCAACCATTGCTGTTGAAAATTTACGCGACCGCATGGCACGTGAAATGGCATCAGCAATATTGCGTTTACTCGTAAAGCAATCGATGGAAGAAGCTACCAGAACACAAAACAACGACCTTGGGGCAGTAGTAAGTTTGGTAAATGCAGTAACCGAGCAAGCCGATACCCGCAACTGGCAAACACTTCCGGGTGAAATATTCTACACCCGAATCCCATTGCCTGCCGGCGAACAAGAAATTACCTTTTCTGCAAAAGGAAAAGCGTCAGAACAACACGCCATCAAAGTAAACATCAAAAAAGGAAAAACCACGTTTTATACATTTTCAAATATACAACTAAAAAATACAGGAAAAACAGCTTATTGATGATTGCTTCGCTATGCCCGCAATGATGTTTCGTCTTGCAAGCCCAGCGAAGAACCGTCATTGCGAGCGCAGCGAAGCACAACCATTATTCAAATTTGCCACTCGATTTTTTACATATAATTCTACTTATCACTTCCGGTCTTTTTGTTGGATTTATCAACACTTTGGCAGGTGGAGGAACAATCATTTCCTTGTCATTGTTTATGATGCTGGGGCTTTCGCCAAACATGGCCAACGGTACCAACAGAATACCGGTAATTTTACAAAATATCACATCTGTATATATTTTTTATAAAAAAGGCATTTTAGACCTGTCAAAAGGATTGCGTTTGGCTGTTCCCACAACGTTGGGAGCCATTGGCGGCGCTATAATAGCAGTGGACGTCAACGAATCTTTATTCCGCATGATTATTGGCGTTGGCGTCTTTATGATGTTGTTCTTTATGATTTACAAACCTGAAAAATGGCTGAAAGGAAATGATGCTTTACGTGAAAAACCAATCAGCATATGGATGTACATATTATTTTTCGGATTCGGCATTTACGGCGGATTTGTTCATTTAGCAGTAGGCTACCTCTTTTTAGCAGCCTTAGTATTGGGACTGGGTTTTGACTTACTGCAAGCCAATGCTATCAAAGGATTGCTTGTTTTGCTATATGCACCTGCATCATTAGTAGTTTTCATCTTAAACGGACAAGTTAATTTCACTTACGGACTCTTGCATTCCATTGGTAATATTATTGGAGCTTATATCGCTTCTATTTTGGCTGTTCACTGGGGAAGCA
>JAVBPN010000260.1:0-7925 GCA_031549585.1 Bacteroidales bacterium | reverse complement strand
AACACCACAATTAATGCAATAAAAAAATCCCTCATCATTCCGCCCCTGATGAAACGTTCCGGATGAAATCCTATTTTATTGATATTTATTTGAATGATTGAGAAGAAATAACTCAATGCAATAACTGTCAAAATGGTGATCAATATGATAGCAAGCATTTTTTTTATGCTGGGCAAATTCGTTTTGAGCAATCGGAAGTTCACTACATAAAGGATAAATGCCGTAAAGAAATTAAAACAAACATTGAGCAAGGTGGCATGTGATGACAGCCCGGGACGCGGCGGACGGTTTTCCATTGTCAACTCCACAGCATCACGCCCGTAAAAAAACATGATCAGGAAAAGCAGGTTTAACAATAGGCTAATGCCTAAGGACATGAGTGCTGCCGAACGATAAGATAAACGAGGATACGATGCCATATGGTTATATTATATAATTGGTAATTGAATATTGCACATTGAATATTCTCAAATGCCTCATTTTTATATGATTAAAATTCATTAATGTGTAAATAACTATTGGAAATTATATAATCTTAGAATAGTGTCTTATTTTTATCTGATTAGAAAAATGATTCAATGTAAATATAGTGTATTGATGTCTATATTTCATATCATTATATCATATTTTTGGTGTTAAAACAACAATTATTCATATCGTAAAGCATTGATCGGATCAAGTGAGGCTGCTTTTTTCGCCGGATACCATCCGAAAAATATTCCGGTTGCCGCACATACGATAAATGATATGGCTACAGCCTGTACACTAACAATAAAAGGCCAACCAAGTACACTGGATACTATATATGAAAGCAATAGCCCGAACAAGATTCCTATAATACCCCCGATAAGGCTTAATATAGTACTTTCAGAGAGAAATTGCATCAATACATCTTTACTTCTTGCTCCGATGGACATGCGCAATCCGA
This sequence comes from Bacteroidales bacterium, assembly GCA_031549585.1. Classification (GTDB taxonomy): domain Bacteria; phylum Bacteroidota; class Bacteroidia; order Bacteroidales; family UBA4181; genus JAIRLS01. Next base: position 6,997 of record JAVBPN010000260.1, on the reverse strand, counting down.
TTTCCTTTGTCCGCTCGGTTACCGTTACATACATGATGTTCATAATGCCAATTCCACCGACAAATAAAGAAATAGCGGCTATGGCAACCAATAAAACAATTATGTACCCGGTCACCGTATTCATCATGTCCAACATTTCTTTTTGTGTGCGTACATCAAAATCGTTGCTTTGATCAGCTTTTAGCTTATGCTGCGTTCTTATAATCATTTCCACCTCTTTTGCAGCAGCATCTGCAACTTCTTCCGATTTGGCTGACGCCATGACCATGTGTAAATAATTAATGGCTAAAATTCTTTTTTGCACGGTTGTGTACGGAGCCATCAATATATCGTCTTGGTCTTGCCCCATCGAATTTTGTCCTTTGCTTTCAAACACACCGATAATCTTGAATGGTATTTTTCCAAAACGGATGGTTTTACCGACAGGATTTTCCCCATTTGGGAAAAGATTATCCACAACAGTCTGTCCTACAACACAAACCTTATTGAATGTTTTAATATCTTCTTCTGTGAAATTTGTTCCACGTGCTATTGTATAATTACGGATGCTTGCCAATTCGGTATTTCCTCCTTGTATACTTCCCGGCCAGTTATTGGAACCATATACGAGTTGTCCGCTTGCACTAACCATAGGAGATGCCATGGCAATGTATTGCGATTCGCGTTTGATAGCATTTACGTCGGCTTCTTTTAGGGTTTGTACATTGCCAGAACCGATGTTAACACCTCCTTGCCTTTGAGACGAACGCATCACCATAATCAAATTCGTTCCGGTACTTGAAATTTGTTCGGTAATGCTTTGCTGTGAACTCTCACCAATGCTCACCATAGCAATTACTGATGCAATGCCAATGATGATGCCCAGCATGGTTAATAAAGACCTTGTCTTATTTCGTAAAAGGGCTTTACCGGCTATTTTTAAAAGATTAAATACTTTCATTTGCTTTTATCTTAAATTACATCCGTAATAAATTTATTCTTCTTCTACGGGAAGCGATTCCAATGCTTCTCTTGCAGATTTCGTGTCTATTGCCCCGTCTTTTATAATGTGCCCATCACGCAACACAATATTACGGGATGTAAAAGCGGCAATGTCAGGTTCATGTGTCACAAAGGCAATGGTTTTTCCATTCTCATTCAATGCCTGAAATAAACTCATGATTTCATATGAGGTACGTGTGTCAAGGTTTCCTGTGGCTTCGTCTGCCAGCAATATGACCGGATCGTTGACCAAAGCCCTTGCAATGGCCACGCGTTGTTGTTGCCCACCTGAAAGCTGGTTGGGCATGTGTTCCATCCGGTCTTTTAGCCCGACTTGTTCCAATGCATATGTTGCGCGTTCGCGGCGTTCCTTACTCGAAACAGTATGATTATACAAAAGCGGTAATTCAACCTGTTCCAACGCCGAAGTGCGCGGCAACAGATTGTACGATTGAAAAACAAACCCGATTTTACGGTTACGCAAGGCGGCCAATTCATCTTTCGTTCTTTGGCTGACAGCAATACCATCGATGTAATATTCACCCGAAGTAGGCCGGTCAAGACATCCAAGTATATTTAGCAATGTTGATTTACCACTGCCGCTTGTTCCCATGATGCTGACAAACTCCCTTTCCGAGATGGTAAAAGAAATGCCTTTCAGCGCTCGAACGATTTCACTTCCCACTTCAAAGTCACGGCGAAGCTGATCAATACGAATCGTATAATTGATAGATTCCAATGTTTCAAATTTTAAATATGATACTTTATATGCTTTGTCAGGCTTGTTCCTAATTAGCCTTTATAGGTTAAAAGCTTTTAAGAATTACATTCCTCCTGGAGGAGGCCTACGCCCTCCGGGTCCTTGTGGAAGGATTGAAGTTGCTTCTTTGTTGCGCGAAACTTTCTCCATCGCAGCAGAAAGTACAACTGTATCACCAACATGCAATCCATTGGTAACGATTGCATATACCCCATCACTTAATCCTGTTTCCAATTTGGTCCACACAATTCCTTGCTTTGTCTTCACCCAAACACCTTTGTCCCTTGGATTGGCATTTTCTTTTGGAATAATATGAATTTTAGAACTGATTTCTTGCGAAGGATTAAATTGTAAAGCTTCTATAGGGACTGCTATGCCTTCTTCCAAATGGGTTACAATAGTTACACTGGCTGTCATACCGGGAAATAATTTTTCTTCCGGATTGGGCGCATCAATGATTACGGTATAAGTTACCACGTTGCTGGTCACTGTCGGCTGCAACCGGACTTGTTTTACTGAGCCGTCAAAGACATCATTGGGAAAAGCATCAACTGTAAAAGTAACCTTTTGCCCTACGCGAACCCGTCCGATGTCTGCTTCATCGACACTTGCTTCCACCTTCATATTTCTCAAATCGTTGGCTATGGTGAATAACGTTGGTGTGCTAAACGATGCGGCGACTGTCTGTCCCTGTTCTACGGCACGGTCGAGTACTACCCCGTCTATCGGAGAATAGACTTCTGCATACGAAAGATTAACCTTAGCTTGGTGAAGGTTGGCTTTAGCGTTTACAACCGATGTTTTGGCTTGCGCCAGCCTATTGATGGCTTCTTCGTATGACGTTTGGGTTGCTGCCTTAGCGTCAAACAATTGTTTCACACGGTCATAATTTTGCTGTGCGTACGTCAAATCGCTTTCAGCGCTTACCACACTTGCTTCTCCCTGGGATACCTTTTCGATCAGTGTTGATTTATCCAACTCAGCCAATAGTTGTCCTTTAGTTACATGCGAATTATAGTCCACATATATTTTTTCTATCACTCCGGAAACTTGTGTTCCCAACTCTACTTTATCTACCGGTTGGACATATCCTGTGGCTGTTACATTGGTTTCTATTTTTTCTATACCAATGGCCGCCGTATTCAGGTTCAATTTCATTTTGCCTTTACCAACAAAACCAAACGTGATAACGACGGCGATGGCCCCAATAATAGTCCCAATAATAATTTTCTTTTTCATGGTCTTTGACATTATTTTTTGATTCGGTCTATTTATTTACATACTAATCCATTCACCCATATATACATCCAATATCTTACGCAGCAAGATGAAATTGTATTTGCTTTGGATGTAGTCGTTCAGTGAACTGATATAATTATTTTGTTGTTGCAACAAATCAACGGCAGTAATAGCGCCTACGCCAAATTGTACCCTATAGGCGTCAAATGTTTGCTGGTATGCTTGCTGTCTGATATTTGTCACATTATACTTGTTGTATGCCGATACCACATTTTGATATTCCTTTGTTATATCTTGTCTTAATGCTAGCTCGGTTTGCTTTTGGGTTAATTCTGCTTGTTGCAACGCAATTCTACTTTTGGTCACATTACTTTTTACTTGATTTCTACTGAAAATGGGAATGCTCACTGTCACACCTACCCGTTCGTTTAAACGATCAGAGAATTGCGTCCCGAAATTTGAAAAATCAGTATGTCCTGTTCCAACACTTGCTCCCAAACTTACCGTTGGGTAATAATTGGCTCTTGCCGATTTAACGCTTACTCCGGCTATATCAACATTATATTGGCTAATTTTTAAGTCGGGCATATATGCCAACGATTTTTCAAGTACTTCCTGTTGTGAAGGAAAGATGGAGATTTCAGTTACAACCGAAGTATCGGGATGAACGATCTCTAAACCCATACTTGGGTCCATTGAGAGTAAAATTTTAAGGGAAAGAAGATTATTATCCCTTGATATTTCTGTATCTACAATATTATTCAAGTCATTAGCATATTGTGCTTTAAGGATCATATAATCACTTTCGATCAAGCTGCCGACTTTATATTGTTCCTCGCCCTGCTTTAATTGTTCTTCGCTTGCTTCCACAACCGATTGTTGGTATTTAAGCAATTCTTCATTGCCCAAAACCGATAAAAATGATTGCAGAATACCAATAATCAAATCATTTTCAAACTGGGTTGTTTGGTACGACGATTGTTCCATTTGCAACCGGTTTCTTTCGATTGCATGATTCAAACTACCGCCTTGATACAAGGTCATATTTGCATTCACGGAAGCGTTTCCTGACATGTAAGATCCCGTTTGATCATTGTTAAGATTTTCGCTCACCGACGCATTGAGGTTTGGCAACCGGTCATCTTTTGATTGCTGGTAAGCAACGGCATTTGATTCTTCTGTCAATTTCAGTGATTGGCGGTTATAGTTTTTGTCTAAGGCGTAATTAATGCAATCCTCCAATGTAAAACGATAACTTGCATTAGAAGTATTCTGTGCTTGCACCATTATTGCAGACAACACCATGATTATTATTAAACCATATTTTTTCATTTTTCAATGCTTTTCATTTTGATGCAAACATATGAGATGATGTAAAGATTTTTGTAAAAAATAAACTGAAACGGTTTATTTCGTACTCGAACTGACAAAATAGGTGTTTAAACCGGAAAGATTTTAGTTCAAATGATTCAAAAGTAGTTTTAGCTACTGGATACTACGACAAACAAAAAGTAATTAGTTTACAAAATTTTATGTTTTGTAAAATTAGTTGTGGGAAATAATTTTTGACAATATCTAAGTAGTCCTACGTTTCTTTAACGTGCGTACCAACCATATCGGCAACACAATGCCTTTGATGACGCTGGATATAGTGATTGCCCACCAAACACCTGTGACTCCCATTTGAGCGGATAATGCCAAAGCCATAGGGATACGGGCAAAGTTAAATACAATGCTTACAATAGCCGGGGGCAAGGTTTTTCCCATACCATTGAACATACCTTGCGTAGTCAATTCCAGCATCATGAAAATTTGGGAAACAGCCATAATTTTGAGATAATCCCTGCCGGCATTCATAGCTGCTGCTTCGGGGATAAGAATTCCGAATATATTTTGTCCTAAGAAAAAGAATGCACAACTAACCAATATGCCCAATGCGAGCATAACAACCAAAATATACCGGTATGCTTGAAAAGCCCGTTTCATCTTTCCTGCCGCATAATTTTGTGCGACAAATGCACCCAAAGCCGTAGATAATCCCTGCGAAGTGCTCCATGTGATGCCTTCAATCTGACCTCCGGTCGTTTGTGTGGTCACTCCGATATGCCCTCCGGATATGGAAGCAATACGAGCAATGTACATATTGATAGAAGCAAATAGGAAATTCATAATGGCAACGGGAAAACCCAATAAAAAAATCCTTCCGGAAAAGGCAGCACGTAACCGGACTAAGAAAGGAAAACGGTTTAAGATTCCGTCCTTTTTACGTAATTGCCATATAAATAAGCAAAGGACAAATGCTTGGGACAACCACGTGGCTATGGCAGCACCTTTTACCCCCATGCCTTCAAAATTACCCATACCAAAAATGAAAAGCGGATCAAGCAACATGTTGCAAATCAATCCCGATGATGTCAACATAAAAGGGATATGGCTACGTCCACAACCATTATATATACCGGAAAAATTCCAAATCAAGAAAGAAAACGGTACAGCTGTGGAAACAATCCGCATGTATGTGGTTGCTTCTCCTGAAATATGCAGCGGTAGTTTAAAAAATGACAAAATAAAGTTTGCACCAAAAAACAGGATGGTAGTCACAATCAATGCGGTGATCAAACTGATCGTTGTGGTGTGGGATGCATAAGCCATCGCTTCGCGTGTTTTTCCCGCTCCGATAGATTGTCCAATGCTCACTTCGGCGGCGATTTTAGATAAAATAGCAAACGATGAGGTGAGCCATATTAATATGCCTACCGATCCGACAGCAGCTACCGATTCGCTACCCGCTGCCGATTCATTACCCAAACGCCCTACCCAAGCCATGTCCGTGAGGCTATAAGCCATTTGAACAAAACTAGTTGCCATAATCGGCAAGGCTAATCCGGCTAATTGTGAGAAAATCGGCCCTTTGGTTAAATTTTTAGCTCCTATCGGCATGATGTGTATTTATATCTGCCTGATGCTTTCGGCAACGTCTTCCATGAGCCAACGGGGAGTGGAGGTGGCTCCGCAAATGCCGACTCGGGTAATTCCAGAAAACCAATTTTTATTTAATTCTTTGGGGGAAGCTATGATAAAAGTTTGGGAGTTGGCTTCTTTGCAAACCTCATACAGGTATTTTCCATTGGAACTTTTACTGCTGATGACAAATATTACGACATCATGTTTGCGTGCAAAATCAGCCAGATGAGGACCACGATTGGATACCTGCCTGCAAATGGTATCATTTACTTCAAATTGCACATGGCTGGTTTGCTGTTCTTCCCTTTTTTGTTCAATGGCTATGCGAATGCGTTGAAGGCCTTCAATCGTCATAGTCGTTTGTGCAAACAAATAAATGGGGCGGCTTACATCAATCCGATCGATTTCCGATTCGGAATTGATCACAATGGCTGTATTTTCCGTTTGTCCAACCAAACCATTTACTTCGGCATGCCCGGGTTTTCCGTATATTACGATTTGCCCGTTATCGTTTTGTGTTTTCAAATATGCTTGGTGCACTTTCTTTTGTAAATTGAGCACTACCGGGCATGTCGCATCGACGATCGAAATATGATTGTTGGCGGCAATTCGATATGTTTCAGGAGGTTCTCCGTGTGCCCGTATCAGGATTTTTTCATTGCGTAATCCCTTCAATTCGGCGTGTCCAATTGTTTTCATGCCGCATTGATTCAAACGAGCCACTTCCGGCTCATTATGCACAATGTCTCCCAAACTGTATACAGTATGCCCTTTTTGAAGCTCGTCTTCGGCCATTTGAATCGCCCGGACTACTCCATAGCAAAACCCGGATTCCGGGTCTATTTCAACGATTAAATGATTTGCCAATGGTACCAATAATTATGCTTGTCTCAAGCATATTTTTAACAATAATGGTGCAAATATAATGTAAGATTGATGAGGGTAGGTCAATGATGGTTGAAAAAAGAAGGTAAATTGGTTAGAGTCAATTATTTTGGTTTTACTTTTGACACCAATTGATAGTACAACCAAGGGATATAACGTTTGAAATAG
>JAVBPN010000104.1:0-24147 GCA_031549585.1 Bacteroidales bacterium | reverse complement strand
GTAGAACCGCCATAACCACCTATGACTTTACCGCTATTGCCTGATCTGCTCAATCGAAGTATTCCTTTGCCATCTTCCTTGCCTATCAATCCGCCAGTGTAAGAACCGGTATATGAAGTTTGAGGTATAAGCCCCCCACCTGTAACATTACCTTCATTAAAACAATAAGCCATAGTGGTATTGCTTTGCTGTCCTTTACCAATAAACCCTCCGACATATGCATTACCGGAAGACAGCGTCCCGCTGGCAACATTTCCTACGACATTTCCCGTATTGATACAATTTCGAATACTCAACGAATAAGCAGAAGAAGTGCTAATTCCAATGACACCACCTGTACATGAACCGATAATACCATTCCCTTCGTTTGCTGAGCCAGAACCCGAATTGCCTGTTATGTTCCCCGAATTACTGCAATTACTAACACTTAATCCTTTTTCGGCACTAGTCAAGCTACCGATCACCCCTCCAGTGTATGACCCAGCTCCGGCTCCACCAGTAATAGAACCACTGTTGCTACAATCTTTCATGATACCAGCGCCATACAAATTTCCAATAATTCCTCCGGAATAGGTAACCCTGCAATCGCCACATACAATATTCCCGTAATTGGTACAGTCGAGCACATCCAATTTTCTTTCAAATCCCACAGCGACGTAGCCTGCAATACCACCCACATAACAGGTGTTGTAGTTATAAGGATCCGGAATCGAACCGCCTACAGTTATGGTCGCACGATTGATACAATTCGATAGCATAAGCGTACCATTGGAAGAAGAAGTAGCATATCCTACCACAGACCCCACATGTGAGCTATATCCAGACGTTGTCGACTTTTGGCGTGCCTTAATCGTTCCGCTTTTTATATAAATATTCTGAATAGTCGCATTGTGGATATAACCAAATAGACCGACATATTCTGTTTCGATTCCATCCGGCTTATAGTAATCAATCGTAAGATTGGTGATTTCCTTATTTGTTCCATCAAACTTTCCATAAAATGCATAAGTAGAACTTGTCCCGATAGGAACCCATTCATTACCGCTAAAATCAAGATTTGCATCCAACCGGAAATATTTATCAACATAACGTTCGCCACCATTCACTTTTATAGTTAAATAAGCAAATTGTTCCGGCGTTTTGATAATATACGGATCAGTTAATGAACCACTTCCACTTTCGAAACTGCTTGCTGCAACATCCGTCCATTTTTGAGCTAAAAGACCCGAAAATGTTATCATTAATGCAAAACCCAATAGTAAAAATCTCTTCATGGTGCCTGTGTGCTTTATTTATGTTTAGACTTGATTATACGTTTTTTGAAAATCGATGTTACAAAAATACACCATTTTGTATAAAAATATACATATATGACTCTATCGTATAATGTGCGTTAGTAAAATGGCTAATTCGGATAATACAAATGATTTATTTCAAAAAGAGCAGTATCGTAGCTATAAAATATTCTTAAACTGAAAACAAAAAGCCACTGTTTCTCGATATCGAGGAACAGTGGCTTTTATATTTATAATTAATCTCGGCTTTTTAACCTAAGTTACCAGAAACCAAGATGACAACCAGCAAGGCAAGAATTGCATACAACTCAGGGAATACAGCCATTACCATGGTAGCACTAAACACGTTATGACCAGCTCCAATGGCAGCAATACCATTAGCACATACTTGAGCCTGACGAATGGCTGAAAGCCATGCTGCAAAACCCATCATCATACCGGCACCGAAGATAGCACTTGCAGTCAACATGGTAATGTCGGGCACTAAATATCCCTGCAACATAAAGTAAGCAACAAATCCGTATAACCCTTGTGAACTAGGTAATGCGCTCAAAGCAATATACGAACCCAATGCTTCGGGGTTTTTCTTCATCGCTCCTACTACCGTGTTACCACAAATTGTTACTCCATAAGCACTACCGATAAAAGCCAGACCTGTCATGACTCCGATACCGATGTAAGCTAATAAAATTGGTTCCATAACTAAATGATTTTTAATTTATTTTATCTATTATTATTCTTGATTTATTTATTACGCTTTTTTAAATGGGATATATTCCTTGCCACCACCTTCAAATTCGGAATTTTTGTAATACTCTACAAATATCAAACGAAGCGGATGTACCAATGAACCGATCATACATAATGCAAAATTGATGGTGTGTCCTGCCAACAAGATCAGCAACATAACAATGATATGCGGAACAATGCTCATACTTGCAGTCATATCGGTTGCTAATGTATTGAACACGCCTCCCAAGATAGATCCTGTCAAACCGATAGCAAATAAACGGATATATGATAATACATCACCCAGCATACCAAAAATGATGTTGTAAGCATTCCACAAACCAGACCCGAAATTTAAGAAAGGGTTTTTACCCGGAAGATTGTAGAAAAATGCTATCAATAAGCCCACTGCTGCTACACCATAACAGATATTCACAAGAACATCCGGCATATGAACATTCAGCTGGGGAAGCCCAAATACACATAACAGGGAAATAATTACGAATATCCACGCAAACGGAGCAATACTGTATTTTGTGCCTTTTTGCAACTTTGTTTTGTAGGCTGCTACCACTTTCCCGAATATCACATGAAATATCCCAATCAAGATAGCAAGTGTCATTAAATTATCGCTATCCAGGAAGTAATCCTTTACAGAGTGGAATGCCTGAACATTTGCCAAAGAAATACCAAAGAACGAACCGGTTAATGTCCCTATGACTATAGCCATACCACCTAAATATTGGAACAGCGATAAAATAGGTTTAAAATCGGGACTCACTTTTTTCTTCAAAAGCGTACAAACCAAAACGACCAATAAGCCGTATCCGCCATCGCCAAAACAAAGCCCGAAAAACAACATGAAAAAAGGAGCAAACAACGCCGTAGGATCTATTTCCGAATAATTCGGAAGTGAGAACATCCGGGTAATAGGCTCAAATAATTTAGCATAATTGTTATTTTTCAACTTAATCGGAACCTGATCGCCTTCTTCTATGGCTAACTGTTGGAAAAAGTAACCTTTTTGATCCAATTCTTTTTCCAGATTTGCTACCTGATCTTCTGTTGTCCAGCCTTCCAGAAACATCAGCTTATCGCCAGCTTGAAGATCGGTTTGAACAATCGCATTGGCCAAATTGAATTCGTTCTGCAAGTGTTTATCAAACTCATCCAATGTATTATAGTCTGCCGCAGCCGCTTGTTCTATCTGTTGGTCTAACTGTTTGATATCCTCTTCCAGTTGTTTGTAACGAGAATTCAACATCGATAGCCCATATTCAGGCATTTTTGGACGTTCCGCATCAATATCGATGACGGTTCCTTTCTTTGTAATAGTAATGAAATAACTGACGGATTGGTGATAATTAATCAGAATAGCATTGTATTCGTCCGTCCATTTCGGTTCAAACCTTGAAGTAGGACAACTGAAGAAATTGACAACATATCCGGCTTGCTTTAGGTGATTGATGCTGGTATAGTTGAAATCGCCCCAAATATCCATATAAGATATATCTTTCAACAGCGATTGCTTAACGGCCTGCAATTGTCCTTGCCTGTCCTGCATTTCTTCAATGGAAGCAACCAATTTCAATCCTTCCTCCTTAGTCAGATTTTTTGCCGGAGCAAGTGTAACATTTTCGTTTGCTTCATTTATTTTTTTGAAAGAACGCATTACTGCCTGAACACGTTTCCGCTCTGACAGCATCTTCTGCAATTCGGCATGATCGGCAATAGATTTCGTTTCCTTGATATGGACAACGCCCAAATCGCGTAAAGTTGAAAGAAACTGGTCATACTCTTTATGATATACCATAAAGGCATATTTACGCATCTTGATAATCATGCTACAGCCTCCTCTTCTTTGACTTTACGTTTTTCCTGATTAGCCCTCATGATCTTTTGCGAAGATTTAGAAAGACTTTCCTCGTCTTCCATAAAGCGTTTCACTTTACGGATTGCATCCTTATATCCCGGAATCTGCACTTTCTCAAAAAGGTTTACTTTTTGAGTGGTTTTCTTCCGTGCATGTTCCAGCAACTCCAGCTTCATCCCTGAAAATTCGACTTCTATACCGGCACGTGCTAAAGTCTTTAAAAGTTCTATACCATCGGTATACCAAGCCGGCGCATTAAATAAACTATAATGGCCGATTTCAAAGCATATTTCTCCTAAAACAGGTACTATGACCCCTGCAATTTTTTTGGTCGAAAGAGATACATCTTTTACCGTAATCAATTCAGGTTTGAACTCATTCCACAGGGCTACCATATTTTCATAGCTTTGAATCTCCTTTTCAAGCTGAAGTTCCAATTTACGCACCTCATCTTTGGTACGCTTGACTTCCAAACGCAATGCGCTTTCCTTACTTTTAATGGTGGGTAAAGCACGCTCACGCACCCTCAACTGCTTATTCAGCTGCTGTAGGGATGTTTTATTGTATTGAAACTTAATTGCCATGCTTTTTCAATTAACAATGGATAATTAACAATGAATCACTGTATTTTACAGGGGAATTTTTAATTCTTAATTGTTCATTCTTAATTTTTCCAGTATTTGTCTACAAATTCCTGTTTGATGTTTACTTCGGCAGGTGTGAAATATTTAGCAAATAACACCCAAGCCACATCGAGCATCTCGGTTGTATCAAGGTTTACGTCAATCGCCAACAATTTTTCCGAATAATCTTTAGCAAATGCCAAGGTACGGTTGTCGTAGTCTGTCAAATCGAAACCGTTTTCCAATTTGGTTTTTGCATTGGCAGCATCGGCGTACAGACGCACGGCAGCATTCATTACCTGCGGATGGTCTTGACGGGTTTTCTTTCCTGTTACCAACTGTTTCAGACGTGAAAGACTCCTGAACGGGTCTACAATTACCTTACCGATATCGCTATCACGACGAAGATACAATTGTCCTTCCGTGATATATCCTGTATTATCAGGTACGGCATGTGTAATATCTCCCCCTGACAAGGTGGTTACCGCAATGATGGTAATAGAACCACCATCAGGGAATTGCACTGCTTTTTCATAGATTTTCGCCAAATCCGAATAAATAGAACCCGGCATAGAATCTTTAGAAGGAATCTGATCCATACGGTTGGATACGATGGCCAAGGCATCCGCATAATTGGTCATGTCGGTAAGCAACACCAGAACCTTTTCTCCTTTTTGTACGGCAAAATATTCTGCTGCTGTCAACGCCATATCGGGAATCAGAAGACGTTCTACCGAAGGATCTTCCGTTGTATTAATAAAGCTGATGATACGGTCTAATGCACCGGCATTGCTAAATGTATTTTTGAAAAACAAATAGTCATCGTTGGTCATACCCATACCACCCAAAATGATCTTGTCCGATTGGGCACGCAAGGCCACCATCGCCATTACCTGGTTGAACGGTTGGTCGGGGTCGGCAAAGAAAGGAATCTTTTGTCCTGTTACCAACGTATTGTTCAAGTCGATACCGGCAATACCGGTAGCGATCAATTCCGACGGCTGTTCACGGCGAACCGGGTTCACCGACGGGCCACCAATTTCGGTTTCAGTTCCTTCGGGAATCGGGCCACCGTCAATCGGATCACCATAGGCGTTGAAAAAACGTCCGGCCAACTGATCACCTACTTTGATGGTAGGCGCCTTTCCCATGAACACTACTTCGGCATTGGTCGGAATCCCTTCCGTACCTGAGAATACCTGCAAGGTTACTTCGTCACCGGCAATCTTTACTACCTGGGCCAACTTTCCGTTTACAGAGGCCAACTCATCATACCCTACACCCGAAGCTTTCAGCGAACAAGTCGCTTTGGTAATCTGGGTGATCTTTGTGTATATTTTTTGAAATGCTTTTGTTGCCATATCCTTTTAATTTTCTTGTCCCTCTTTCACGAGTTCATCCAATTGGCTATCAAATTTATAGAACTGTTCGCTTTTGAATTCGGAATAGTTCATCTGCTTGAAGACATTGATCATGTTTTTGAAATAATCCATTACTTCAGTAAAAGTATCGAAGTGGAAATCCGTATGGCAGATGTCTACCACTTTATCCAACATAAATTCCTGACGTTCCAGCGGAGTGACGGCGTCAACGTCGTCAAAAGCGTCCTGCTGCAAGATCACGAAGTCGACTAATTCGGATTTCCAGAATGTAACGTGGTATTCCACCGGCACACCGTCATCACCCAAGATGTTGATTTGTTCGGAAATTTCTTTACCGCGCAACATACGGGTTTTAACTTCATTTACTTTATCAATCCAGGTTGTGGAAATATGTTTGGCCACATAATCCTGAAATTCGGGATATTCCAGATATTTGGAATAACTGTCTATCGGATTGATAGCCGGATAACGTTTCCTGTCGGCACGTTCCTGTTCCAATGCATAGAAGCAACGAGCTACTTTCTTGGTGTTTTCGGTTACCGGTTCTTTCAAGTTACCACCGGCTGGTGATACCGTTCCGATAAATGTAACCGAACCTGATGATCCGTTGTTCAGTTCTACATATCCTGCACGGGCGTAAAAGTTAGCGATAATGGCTGACAAGTCCATCGGAAAAGCATCCGGCCCCGGAAGTTCTTCCAAACGGTTTGACATTTCACGCAATGCTTGTGCCCAACGGGATGTAGAGTCCGCCATCAGCAGAACCTTCAATCCCATGCTGCGGTAATATTCGGAAATCGTCATGGCTGTGTAAACCGACGCTTCACGAGCGGCCACAGGCATGTTGGATGTGTTGGCGATGATGATGGTACGTTCCATCAATTTACGGCCGGTATGCGGGTCTACCAAGTGCGGGAATTCTGCAAATATTTCCACTACTTCGTTGGCACGTTCACCGCAAGCTGCAATCACCACGATGTCTGCTTCCGCCTGTTTAGAAATAGCGTGCTGCATCACCGTTTTTCCCGTACCAAACGGACCGGGAATAAAGCCTGTACCGCCTTCTACAATAGGATTGATGGTATCAATGGTGCGTACGCCGGTTTCCAGCAATTTGTACGGACGGGGTTTTTCTTTATAACACGTAATCGCCCTTTTTACAGGCCATTTCTGTATCATATTCACCTTTATATCTTTACCATCCTTATCGGTCAATACGGCAACGGTATCTACAATGGTATACTGACCTGCACCAATAAGACTTTTGACAGTATAAGTCCCTCCAAAGGTAAAGGGAACCATGATTTTATGCGGTTGGAAATTTTCATCCACCTCGCCTAGCCAATCTCCGGCCGATACCTTGTCTCCTACTTTGGCAATGGGTTTGAAATCCCACTTCTTGTCATTATCCAACGCATAGGTATAATCCCCACGTTTCAGGAAAACGCCGTCCATTTTATCCAGGTCATTCTGCAAACCGTCATAGTTGCGCGAAAGCATGCCCGGACCCAGTGTAACTTCCAGCATATGCCCTTCAAACTCGGCTTCATCGCCTACCCGCATACCACGCGTGCTTTCAAATACCTGCACATAGGCATTTTGCCCGATTACTTTGATTACCTCCGACATCAGCTTAACGCCTCCGACGGTGATGTAACAAATTTCATTTTGCGAAACTGGCCCATCCACTTCCAGAGTTACCAGATTGGATACGATTCCTTTTACTATTCCTTTCGTAGCCATAACTTATTTATTATTTCTTTTAAATTCATTTAAAGCATGGTTGCTGCCCGTCTTCATTTCGCCTATCAATTCGCGGAACGTCCTTTCCCCGGTTGCTTTATCCAAGGTAGCCCAGCGTTCCATCATCTCCAGCCTCACCATGTAAGCGAATACGCTTTCGATGTCGAAGGTTTTGAAGAAAGTATTTTCATCCAACCATTGCCATTTCAGCAAGTCTATCTTTTTTTCACGCAACAACAGGTCTGTTTCTTCTGCAATGCGTTGTACCTCGGGAAGATATTCCACCGAATCCCCCAGACCGAAATCACGCGCATTGGATGTACGTAGGTTTTGGGCGATTTCGTTATTCCCGACAATGTAATTGGCTTTTTCCAATCCGTATTTCCGGCAGGTAATAGCCGTGAGTATATTGTTGATGTTGAGGTTCAACTCAAACCATGAGGCGACAAATTTATTGCTGCATTTAAGCGCATAATCATAATAAAGCGTAGCCAAACGATCTTCCCAAGCAATTACCGTTTTCTCCGACCGTTCTTGCGCATCCAAATACGTTTGGATGATTTCGGCAAAATAAGGAGGCATTTGCTTGTTTTGCGGCGGCTTCTCTTCGTCCTTTAGCGCCTTGATCAGGTCGCGGAATTCGGTATACGTAATGCGTCCCCTGCAATCCGGATCAGAATCCGGAAAACGGGCCTGAGCGATCAAGTTCAAGTTATCAAACTTGAGAAAAAATAGATCGACCAGCTTTTTATCCGCATCAGTCAAAATACCATCCAATTCTCCCCGAAATTCGGCAAGCGTGTAAGGTATTTTGCTATCGTCTAACGAAATATTGGGAAGTCCTGCTATTAAGCAATAATACTTACTCATCAGAACAACATGGCTACTAATTGTGGACGCAAAAATTCTTTAAAGAAGGATACAAATTCCTCTTCGCCAAATGTAACTTTATATGAACCATCAGAAGGAACAATGTTAAAAGAAGCATCTTTACCGCTTACTTTTTCGATTTTAACTCCCTTGTTTAATAATTCTTTAGCATTTGCTTCAAAATATTTGGTGAGCGCTTCCGCATCGGCTGTTTGAATGGTCAATCCTTCATTTTGAGCCCATTCTTTAGCTATATCCAAAATCACTTTTTGCATAAAAGCTTTGTCGGCAACAACAGCTTTCACATTTGAAGAGGTAATCTCTCCGGTAATCAGGTTGGCTACTTCGCTCTTCAAGGCTTCAACAGACTGTGTAGCGAATAATTTCAACTCGGCTTCCGTATTTTTCTTTAACTCGGCTGCCTGCTTTTCAGCCGCAGCGACAATGCGCTTGGCTTCGGCTTCGGCTTCACTAACGATGGCTTGCTTTTGGGTATTGGCCTCAGAAATAATCCTGTTGGCTTCTACATCCCCTTTTTCAACTCCCTCACGGTAGATCTTATCGGTTAATTCTTGAATTTTTGCATCCATATATATTTTGTACTAATCTAATAATAAATCGATGAATAAATGAGAAATAGCGATATCCCTCCAATTTACAAAAGTTGCGCAATATATAAACTTTTTTTCAAAAAAGGTGTTACATAACACCCATAAAAATGTTATTTTTTTTTCATAAAAATAACACGAGCCTATCTTTTAGGTAATTATAAATAGAAATTTTTATCTCATAAAAACGCTCTATTAAAATTTTATGGAAGATCTTGTTTCTATAAAACGATCATAGGATTACCCGACATCTAACAAGCCTTACGTTATGTTAGTATTATTGAAATGTGATTTCTTGCGGATAGGTAGGGACAAAATTAGGTGATGAATGAGGTTCAAATGTATCTAAACTAAAATAATCAGAAAAACTTTGCTTAAAGTTAGGATAAACGCCTATTTTTAATTCAACGGTTTTGAAAACCAACATATCGTTCCGGATTCGCACTCCTAATCCTGTACCCCAAAAGAATTGATTGGGAGCAAATAGAGCATGCTTTGAAGCAATCCATCCACCATCGAAGAAATAAAAAATCAGCAACCTGAAACCTACTATATTGATATTGGTAAACCAATCGGTTTCCAAATTCATCATCAATCGATCAGTCCCCCTGACATTGGCGCTTTCTTTGAGCGAGCTTAGTGTATTGAAATATACATAATCAACCAATCCATCCACTGAATTGATCGACCGGACATAATTGAGGTTGACAAACTGCCTGAGCCGGCTTTTACCCATGTAAAATAGTGGAGTAAAATAGTTGATATTGGACTTGAACATCCCTTGTAAAGCTTTCTGGTTTTTGAAATATGAACTAATTGCACCCAATACATACAGGTTTCCAAACGAGAACTGATTTCCCGCAGCTACTGAAAATGATGTATATAATCCTTCGAAATAACCGGGCACCTTGGCATAACCCAATTGAGCAGACATATTATATCCAAATGCGATATTTTCAGTGACTCCAAAATTACGAATCATATATTGCCTATAATATCGCTGCTGGAAAAGGCTATATTGTGTCAAAAACATCTGTTTTTTCACAAATTCATATTGTAAAGGATTAGGTGATGACAAAACCCGGGAAAACGAAGGCTTGTTATCAATAAATCGAGCTGCCACAGCCACTCTCCTACCCGTTTTGCTATCCAAATCAAAAGCATACCCCAATGACGCTGAAAATGTTTCAACATATGGAGGGCTCACAGAATCCCAAGGAGCGACATTCAGCAATATGTCCGTCTGTTGAAAGCTTGTTTGCCCGTATATGTGTAATGATGTTTGCAAAGGCCGTTCAGCAGATAACAGAAATATCCGGTTTGTGATTTCATCCATATATGACCCGGATAGGTTAATAAAGGTATTCAATAAGTTATTATATTGATACCCCAAGCCATAACCAAAGGAAGGATGATAATTCCGGTTGTGCATTCCTCTCAAAAAAGCCTCGCTTCCTATACCAAGGAAATTTCTATCATAAATCTCCATATCAATGGATTTTCTTGATAGGGAATGAATATCTAACCCGATTGGAAACACATCACGCACAATAACAGTGATATCCACCGCTGAACTACCGGATATTGAATCCACAAGAATACGTGCATCATGGATATATCCGGTGTTACGCAAAAAAGCTTCACTTTCTGCGATGACTAACGGATTCAGTTTTTCTCCTTGCTTGAAAAGTAAGTTTTTACGAATAACCGAACGTTTGGTTTTGACATGCAAGGCATTTCCGGCACGATTCAACCAATGGGAATAAGTACTGTCCGGCTGGTCTATATCTGTTCCGAATGGGTCTAACACAACAATTTTTATATCATTAATGGTTTTACCCGCGAATGGTTGATATTCAACATCGGCAGCATCATTTGTTTCGGTCTTTGATGGGGCTTTAGGTTCTGTGAAAATGGAAGAATACAAGCTTTGTGTCCATCTCCTTTTCGATGCCGACTCTTTTAAAGCCTCATATTGTTGTTGCTCGTGCGATGTAAGCGCAGTATCAGCATATTGAACTGACGCCCGATGCACATGGCGTGCTGTATCCTGTTTTGGCGCTGCGCTTATTGTTTGACTATAGATGCAAAAAAGACACCATAAAACGCAAATATATTGAAGCAATCGATTCACCAAGAAAAATTAAAGTTCAAAGTTAAGGGCATGGAGAGTATGCAAAAAGTTTGAAGTCACGGCTGAACCGAAGTTCAGCGAAGCTAATTACAAATTCATCCGAACGCTATGTTTTGTATACCAAACAGATAACGTTGAGTGGGATTTGCAATTATTGCATGAGGGCTTCGCCGTTCCACTCAAAAATTGACTTTTTGAACAGTCTCATTCTACATCCTTTGAACATTAAAACAAGCTGGATGGTTCACTGCAGCAATTGCAAACTTCAAAAAGTTATTTTGAATACATACCTGGGTGTATTGTGTTTACTATATTATTGTTAAGTTTGCACCTTTAAAACCGGTATGAAACATTTATTTCTTACAGTTTTCATCATTTTTTCACTATCAACAAACGCACAAACCAAATGTGATTTTTCGTTAGGCGCCGACCTCGTTAGTTCGTACGTGTGGCGCGGATCGACCTTATCAGGAACGAGCATACAACCGGCTATGGGGATTGGAATCGGAGGTTTCTATTTTGGTACGTGGGGCAGTGTAGATATTGCAGGGAAAGGCTTTAAGGAAGTAGACCTGTTAGCAGAGTATTCGTTGGGTAATTTTAAGTTCGGATTGTACGATTACTGGTTCAGCTCGGACAGCGCTTATAACTATTTCGATTATTCGGACGATGCTTCGCATTCGCTGGAAGCTAACCTGTCGTATACATTCAATGCTTTGCCGCTAACATTCGGATGGAATACTATTATTGCCGGAAACGACCAGTATTTGGATGACCAGGGAAAAGTTAAACGGGCATTTTCTACTTATATTGAAGCATCGTATGCGTTCTCCATCAAGGAGATAAAACTTGATGCAGCCATTGGTGTAAGCCCGTGGAGAAGTTCAACCTTGTACACCGGTTACGAAAAAGACGGACAACGGCACGGAACTGATGGTTTTGCCGTTGTAAACATGTCCCTAACCGCATCCCGGGATATCAAGATTACTGATAAGTATTCGCTGGGGATTTTTGGGCAACTATCATTCAACCCTGCCAAGAAAGATGCCTTTTTTGTGTTTGGAATCAAGTTTTAAATAGAACGTGGATGACACAAACTAAACGCAACTATCCTCCACCGTTGAGCCGAATTTGCAATTCGGCTATGTTTCGAGTGGCATTACAACCCCGCAGGGTTCGGCAAAACCAAATGCCACTCAACCGCGTGGGGATGAAAAATAATTTTATAAAAAGCGTTTTCGGAGCCATTCGCGAACAGGTAAATCAAAGAATTTCATTAATCCGTACGCCATAAAAATGGCAGTAACTACCACTAACAATCCATAAGGCCATGATTCTTCCAATGTGCGATTTCCATTAGTAACCCAAGCCATGTAGATACATACGAGTGGAAAATGAGTGATGTAAATAGGGTAAGAGATATCCCCTAAAAATTTACATACTTTGGACGCTTTCTTCCCGCTGACCTTTCCCCCGGCGCCTAACCAAACAATAAAAGGAAACATCAACATGACACAGAAACACTCATACAAACCATTCAGCCAAAGTTGATCAGTTCCGCCTAAACGGGGAACAGATAAAACAATAACCAATAAAACGGCAGCTATCAGGAAGGCATGTTTGGTATACTTCAACTTACCTATCCGTGCTAAAAACAAACCTGCAAGAAAAGGAAAAGCCAAACGGGTGAATCCAATCCGAAGCTGTGTAGAGTCATCGATAGACCACCCACCGATCATATCTCCATTCGGACTGGTCATCGCGTATTGAATGGTAAATGTAGCGGCTACCGCAACAAGAATTCCCAATACAACTTTTGAAACCCGACGTAAAACCAGCGCATAAACAATATTGGCGATGTATTCAAAGAAAAGTGACCATGCCGGGCCATTCAACGGATGCATTTCATTCCATCCTCTTATATCGAGATTTCTACCGACAGGCAATAATGTACAGCCAATAAGCATCAACAATAACGTTTTCCATACCGGGACTTCGTGCAGGTTCCAACCCAAACCGGGCGAATCCTGAAGATAAAACAAAAGCGCACCGATAATTGAACCGACTATAATCATGGGTTGAAGGCGTATGATACGACGCTTGAAAAAGTCTTTGAGAGACATTTTATCCCACCTGTCATCATAAGCATAGCTGATAACAAAGCCTGAAAGAAGAAAGAAAAAATCGACAGCTAAATAACCGTGATTAATTATTTGTTTGGCATGGTCGCCACCTGAATGTATCTCAAGGATGTGAAAAAAGACGACTATAACTGCTGCAACACCACGTAGGCCATCAAGTATCTCATAGTGAGGCTTTGAATTTAACAGGCTTGTTGTTTGATTCATCCGGACAATTCGTTGTTACTAAATAAAATAATAAAATTTTCGCTGTTTGCAAAAATAATGCTAATCTGTCACTTGCGTTTGTTTTATTTTTTATTTTTCTTGCCTTACTTGCATAAATCAGAAAACATATGAATTTTCCTATGCGGTGACAGGAAAAGGGTTAAGAGTAATCAGCGACATGATGGAGCCTTTCTCTCATGGAGAAGCCATTCTGATACCACCCCACCGTTGAGCCGAATTTGCAAATCCGGCTATATTGCGAGTGGCATTACAACCCCGCAGGGCTCGGCGAAGCCAAATGCCACTCAACCGCGCTGCGGCAACTTGACGGATCAACACAGATTTTGGAATGATGTTATGTCAGGACGAGAAATTCTTGACATCTCACTATTTCACGAAAAGCGTTACGGCGACAGGTTCTAACATCAATCTTTCCACGGAGCGTCGGTATAAATATTGACGCGCTTCGCTGCCCATGATTCGACGGTGTAGATAAACCATGCGTTCCACGTTCCGGCATATTTCCCGGTGTTGATAGTTACCTTGCCGCTTATCTCCCGGGAGAGGCTACCGCCCGAATAATCGCAAAATGCCGTTGTATACTCGATGGGAATGGTTACTAGGGTTCTTTCGCCGTCTTCAATGCGTGCATAACCCAGTATTGGGAATGAGCGACCGTTGTATGCAAGCGTTTCATCAGTATCTATGGCCACTCCCTTGATATTCGGATTGATTTTCTCGGCTTCGGCAAACATGCGGCGGCGTTCGTCTATAGGGATTGGCGGTTCTACCCCTTTGGGGAAGATCGTGGTGATATTTCCGGAAACTTTGATGCGTTTTGTACCCGGTTTTGTATATACGTGCGAGACTTTCCAATCATCTTTTCCGTATATTTCGGATAGGTTGTACGGCTGAACGATCAGCTTTACGGTTTCGGGCGCCGAGCCGTCTCCCCAATCAATCACGGCGTCTCGGTATCCCGCAAGGAGAAAAAACACCTCGCCCATGCGGTCAGTTTCAATGGTGATTATACTTTGTCCGTCCCTACGATCGATTTCACCGGTGGTGTTCGTACGCTGCGAAGCGCAGCCGACAAGCAAAGCAATAAAACAGAACGGAAAAACAGTAATTTTGTTCATGATACAATATCCGATTGGTGATTAAATCTGATACAAAGATATATTTTTTGGGATTTCATTGTCCCGTATTCGTGGCGGGAGGACTTACCAAAGCAAAAGCGGCAATACAATTGCCGCTTAACTCTGTGTTTGGCGAAATTTGCAATTTCGCCGTTACATATATAAATTGACGATTAACTTTGACCTCAAATCAATGAAAACAAAAGCGGCAAACGCTTTGGTACCGCTTGCCGCTTTTCAGTTATTTCGAAGATTTCTTCTTCGGCGCTTTACATTCCGATTTTTTCTTCTGCCAACACGTTCGGTGGAATTTATAATTATTTGCATGATGGCTTCGCCGTTCCACCTGGTCAAGCAAATTAAACCTAACAGGAAAACAATACCCGTTAGGTTTATTAAGAACTAAAGCTATTTAAGATGCTTCTTTAACGCCCTTAGCATGCCTTTATAATAAATTGGTTCTTGAAGCACCGTATCACACTGACTATCGCGAATCGATTTTTTATAGTCGATTTTTTCACCAGCCATAGTCAGTATCATCGGTAGCCCCACACGAGCAGACCTGACTTTACGTATAGCTTCCTGATCCAAACCTTTGAATACAGATACATCAGATACGATTGCATGGATGTGATTGGTCTTATCGACACTATCAAGCCATTGTTGTATGTTTTTGACACGCGTGACAGAAGCGCCTGTTGCCAAAAGCATTTTTTCATAGTACTTATATTTTATAGTAATGGGTTCTATGAGTAATATGTTTTTGCCGCCAAAAGGCTTTCGGGAGCTAATTTTGCCGTCGAGGTCAAATAAATGCACATCTTCAAACGAAACAGGAATATAAGACACCGTAAAGTAGAAGGATGAGCCATCTCCTTCAGCCGACTCAACATGTATATCGCCACCCATCAGTTGTACCAGGCTTTGAGAAATAGTCAATCCAAGCCCTGCCCCTCCATAGCGGCGATTACTGCTATGTTCGGCCTGATGAAAACGCTCAAAGATGACTCCTAATTGCTTTTTGGTCAAGCCTATTCCAGAGTCTTCGACAAAAAATTCCAATTGATCGAAAGCCGATTGCCTGTACCCAAACCGGATATATCCTTTTTCGGTAAATTTAATGGCATTGTTAATTAAGTTACTCAATATCTGCCTCAAACGCCCTGAGTCGACAAAAGCAACACATGAGTCAATAAATTGACTATCGTCAAGGATTAATGCGACACGAGTCTTGTTGCTGTTATACAGGTAAGTTTCAAAGAACATTAGCAACTCACGCATTAAATCATTGACATCGCATGGTGTAGGACGTATATCTAATTGTTGGGCTTCTATTTTAGCAACATCAACAATGTCGTCTATTAATTTGACCAATTGTGCACTGCTATTATGGATTATCCGTATATATTCCTGCCGGCGCTTGGAGGGTAAGTTATCGGAAGAAAGAAAATTCAGAAATCCAATAATACCGTTAACCGGAGTACGTATTTCATGCGACATGTTGGCAAGGAAAGCAGATTTCAGTTTATCTGATTCTTCCGCCTTTTCTTTGGCCTGCATGAGTTCGGTTTCATTTTGCTTGCGCTGTGTAATGTCACGGATAACCATGATGACAGACGAGATTTTACCATCAGCTCCTTTTATAGACGCTGATGTAATTTCACCAAAGAATTCAGAACCATCCTTACGTAGCATCAATAATTGAGGAAGAAATACCACATTGCTTTTTTCGAGCTTTTCAAATATATGATACGCCTGCTTGCGGTCATTCGGATGGATATATTGTCCAAGGCGCAAATCCTTTATGTTGACACCTTCATTGATCCTAAATAATTCTTTGACTTTGGGAGAAATTAAATTCACCTGCCTATTAAGATCACACATAACAACAGCATCGGGCAAATCCGTTATTAATTGGCGATACATGGCTTCGGATTGCTGCAAGGCTTCTTCTGTGTGCTTGCGATCAGTAACATCAATCATGAAACCATCCCAAACACGGCTACCGTCCTCTATCTCATGAATCCCTGCCCGCATATGCGCCCATTTTATTTCACCTGTTTCCAAAAGGATACGAAATTCAATATTCATATCTTCATGTTGCTCTACACTATGCGTGTAACAATCTTTAAGTTTCGCAATATCTTCAGGATATACAGATTTATAGAATAAGGTAATATCAGCCATCATATCTTCAGCGCTGATGCCAAACATATTGGCAGAGTATGCGCTAATATGGGTAAATTGTGTGTTTTCAATGCCTTTTTCTATCATCTGATACACCACTCCACCCGGTAGGTTATCGCTAAGCGTACTTAAACGTTCTTGACTGGTAACAAGCTCACTGGTTTTGGTTTCAACCATTTGCTCCAATTGCGTCCGGTATTGTTCCAATTCCTGATAAGTAAGTTTTTGCTCGGTAATATCCCGTAGAATACGCCCAAACAGGCAAGTTTTAGCCAAACCAATGGGAAACATGGATGCTTGCACGTACCGCTCAGGGCCATCGGGTAGATTCAATACCAACTCTTCAACTATAGGAGCTTGTTCACGGCCACCTTTAATATAATCCCACCGTGATTGAAGCAGTTTATTGTAGAATCCCGGCGCCCTGCCTTCTGTAGAAAGGTGATCCCTCAATAGTTCCCATTCGCGTTTACCAATTGCTTTTTCTCGAGAAACGCCTGTAATTTTTTCAAGAGCATGATTCCATTCAACAATTCTGCCCTGATTGTCAAGAATCATAATGCCCTCAAAGGATTGCTGAATGAAATTACGAACTTTGCTTTCGCTATCTTCCAGCTCTTGCATAATTTGCCTGCGAGTAACAACCTCATATTGCAATTGCTTGTTTTTCTGATCCAATTTTTCATTGGCAGTTGACAATTCCTCGTTGGTTGCAGACAATTCTTCATTGACCAGTTCAAATTCCTCCGTCCGTTCTTTCACCAATTTCTCAAGGTTTTCATGATATTCGGACAATGCTATTTCATTTTGTTTACGTTCTGTAATATCAAGAATAAAACCGTCTGAAACCATCCGCCCATTCTCAAGATGCCTGTGAGCCGACGTTTGCAGCCATCTTAGTTCATTTTTATTTTTGAAACAACGCAATTCCGAATCAAAATTTTCTTGCGTGCCCCATGTTCCCTGTATCCCATCTATTAATTGTTTTAAGTCATCAGGATGAATTTTTGAAAATGCTACATTAATATCTTTTACAGCATCTTCAACAGTGATACCGGTCAACTGTTCCCATGTTTTACTCAAGTAAGAAAATGATATTTTTTTGGTTTCCTGATCAACCTCCATACGAAATAGGCATCCGTTGGGAAAATGATCACCCAATGTCTGCAAACGGTTTTTCTCTATAATCAATTTTTGCTCATTTTGCCGGACCAATTCCTGTGAGAGCATCACTTGAGTCACGTCACGGCTGATAGCTCCCATCATGGTCTTTCCGGCAAAAACTACCGGAAAATACAACACATGAAGCGTCCTTTGTTCACCTGTTTGCCTGTTCACCACATAACGGGTGAGCATTTTTTGCAGTTTCTTCGTTACAATCAAGTCCACCTCATCTTGCAACCTTTTGCGTTCTTTATCCACTTGCTGTCCAACAGGAAGCGTAAGTAACACCACATCCCACAATAGTTTTCCAATTGCCATTTCTTTGGTGACCCCTGTTATCTTTTCATATCCTTTGCTCCATTCCCTGACAATTCCATCTTGATCGGCAAGCACAATTCCATCCATCGAATGATCAAAGAAACTACGCATGGTGATTTCACTTTCCTGTATTTTGGCTTCATTCTCACGTGCAGCTTGCCATACATTGTATAAAGCAGTTAAATCTTTTACCACCAATACATATCCGATCAACTTTTTTTCTACCTTCCCGGTATAAATCGGAGATATATTGCACGAAGCACGAAATTCTTTTTCATTATAGATACACTGAACAAATATTTCATCAAAAGATATTATTTCTCCGGTTTCAGCTTTTGTTTTTAATGGATCAATCAATGTTGAAAAATCGGATGAAAGACTGAACCGGATCACATCGTTCAACAGTTTACGCCGGGCTTTGGGATTAATCAGGCCTACCAGCTTGGCAGCTGCTCTATTCAACCGGTCGATACATCCACAAGCATCGGTTTGTATCACAGCCTCACCAATGCTTTTCAGGGTAACAAACATATGCTCGAGCTGATCCTCATGCTGTTTGTGTTTGCTGATATCTTTGATTTTCATCAAAAAATGAGATGCTTTACCATCCTGGTCATATTCGGGCAATACAACGCAAGTGATCCATACCGGATCGCCGGATTTGCAAATGATTCGGTAATCCAGGTCAAAAGTCGCCACTTTTTTACTGAGGCATTCGCTCATATCATTTTCTACTCTTCGCACGTCTTCGGCGTATGTAATTTCCCGCAAGGATCGCTTGCCCGAAGTAAAATCATCCGGAGCATACCCGTAAGACGAAATACTGTCAGAGATCGCCTCTACTGTTTGCCGTACATCATTCGCTACATATAAAACAACTTCCCTACCATGAGTAAATAGGCTATTCAATGTAATGGTCTGCAAAAGCGTTTCAGGGCTCTGTTTCAACTTCTTTTTCAAAACAGAATTTTCGTTTTCCAACTGAACAACCCGGTCATGCGATTGACGGCTCAAGGTCGATTTTTCTTCAATGTATTCCATGATAAAGCCTCCTTATAGTTCACAAATACGAAATAGTTTATTGAAAGTATTTTCAGAATTTTTGCATTTTTATATCTGATATGATTTGTATAGCAATCCGGTATCCCGGAATCAAACCATATCAGTAATGCACTGAGAACCAAATTCAATAAAGTACGATAACAAAAGTTTACTCATTATTGTTTAATATAACGAGTAAATTGCCCCAAGTGTCAACTATGAATTTATGATGTTGTAAATTCAGTTATCCAAGCAAAAATCGTATCTAAGTAAAATAAAATTGCTTTTACATTTTTTACAAATAAAAAAGCTAAAGTTGTATATTAGAGTTTATATCGATTAAACGATTAAGCACTGTTTTAAGACATTTACACCATAAGCGAAGCACTCAGCAATGATTATCGTTTTATTGATAAACAATGATTGATAACTACAATTCGTCTTATGGTTATGTATTGTGGCATACATGCATGATAAAGGTAAAAAGAGCCGCAGGGCGTGGTTCATCCTGCGGCTCAAATAATTTTATTGCCTATTTTAAATGAGTGCGATAAAAATCAGCAAATCTTTCTACAGCCTTATCCACATATTCAGGATTGTCGTACAAATCGAAATGAGATGCCCCTCCCATCACTAATAAATCTTTTTGGGTTGATGCCGCTCGCTGGTATAACTCATGCCCATCCAGATTAGAGCCAAAAGCGCCTTGCTTACTTCCCACAATTATTTGTAAGGGTTGGGTAAGTAGCATTTCAATCAGATAAAAAGCGTCAAATGCCATCACAGCATCCATGCTTATAAAACGCATTTTGTTTTGCCAATTAGGGAAGCCATTCCGCGGCGTACGATAGTAGTCATACCCTTCGCGTAAATCAATGTCATCGACATCTTTATACTCGTCGGGCATCCAAGGAACTATCATCGGTTCCGCTCCACGTGCTTCGGCGGTGCGTTGTGCAGCTATCATTTCAAGGGTTGCTATCGTTGCTTCGCTCCCTGCGGCTCTGTTTTCCCTACCGCCATTAACGGGCACTGATGTTGCCACGGCTTTAATGCGGCGTTCTGTCATTGCAGCACTAACGGCATAGCCGCCACCCGCACAAATACCCAATACCCCGATGCGATTTTCATCCACATACGGCAGAGTAGTCAGGTAATCGACTGCACTTCGGATATCTTCCACACGTGCTATCGGGTCTTCCTTATATCGGGGTTCGCCTCCGCTTTCGCCCTGATAAGAAGCGTCTATGGAAATGGTTATGAAGCCGTTTTCTGCCAGTTTTCTCGCATAAAGACCTGCTGTCTGCTCTTTGGCTCCACCTGCGGGTGGAACGGTTATAACGGCTGCATACATTTTCTCTTCATCAAAGCCAACCGGATAATAGATATTACCTACGACGTTGATGCCTATCATGTTTTTAAAAGACACTTTTTGCAATGCTATTCCGTTTTCCATATTCTTATTGGTTTTTTGTGCGCTAAGACTACTTAGGTTTAATCCTAAAACTGCTATCGCTAGGGTTATTAATCTAAAATTTTTCATCTGATTTATAATTATTACCATTAAAATCTGATGCAAAGGTAAAAAGAGAGCCGCAAGCGATGGTTTCGCCTGCGGCCCAAAAAACTTTATTGAAAAGGCCAATTTTAGTTCATCATTGTCGGCGCAAATCCATATTCTTTTTTGAACGCTGTGGAAAAGTGGGAAAGGCTTTTAAATCCGATTTCCAAATAAATATCCGATACTTTCCTTTTTTCGTTATGGATTTTATCATACGCGATTTTCAGCCGTTTGCTCATAAGCCATTTTTCGGGCGGGAGATTACTTATTTTTTTGAAATCACGTTTGAAGGTAGTTAGACTGCGTCCGGTGAAATGCGCAATTTCTTCTATTGAAAGGTCGTACATATAGTTTTTATCCATGAAATCGAAGATGTCGATTTTCCACGGTTCGGTAAAGTCAAAAAGACAAGGATAAAATTTTTCGCTGATATTCAGAAGTGAATAAACCCCTTCGGATAATTTGAGGTTCATCAATTCTTCGGTAGGCTTTATCGAAGAATCAAAATAAGGGATCATCGAGTGGAATAGGCTTGTAATGTGAGGTGTTTGAGGTAATTTCATTACGCTCGGCTTATATTTTTCTGCCTCCAGAGGCAACTGCTTTTTATCTATGGTCTGGTAGAATCCACGTAAAAAGCTCCGTTTAAACATCATGAAAATGGCATTGAACCGCTCGCCGTTCTTTGATTGTTTGGTCATATCGACACGGTTATCACGCCTGAGAAAAACACACTCACCCTTTTGTATTTCCGTTTTCTTTTTGCCTTCTGTCAGCACTATTTCGCCTGAATAGACATAAATAAGCATATGTTCCTTTATCATTTCCGTATGCTGCCGTTCGTCCTTAGAATAGCAACTGAAAAAAATATCGGAATAACTAAAAGTTTGCAATTCGATTTGAGAATTTTCCATACTGACACGAAGAAGTGTGCAACCGATTTCAGCCAATCAAACTACCATCATGCGAATTTCTTGATCGCCTTATTTAAATGCTTGTAGCCCTGCCAATAAGAAATCCCGAAATTCTTTTGTACGGCCGGTATATCCCATTGGATTTACCAAAGTCTTACCATTTGCATCGAGGATAACATGATAAGGCATGCTATTGATGTGGTAACGGGATATTTGAAATGCTAAATTTTTCTCGCCCAATGTTTTTTTCACTTTCCCATCATCTGCTTTAATATATTCGCTCTCAGGAAGCGGCGATATATCATCGGTATATAAGGCAAGCAAAACAAAACGATTGCTCATCAAGTCAAGAATCTCAGGATCAGACCAAATAGCTGATTCCATTTCCCGGCATTTGGCACAGGTATGACCTTTAAAAATCAACAATACAGGAAGGTGTTTCTCTTTCGCACATGATATAGCTTCGTCATAATCGAAGTATCCTTGCAACCCCCAAGGCCAATTGAGATTATTGTGGTCGCTATATTTGGGTGTTCCACACAACTGCCCTCCGCTCGCATATTGATGCGATTGTTGTTGTGTCATGCCTATTCCCTGATGATCGGCAACAGGCAATAAACCTGATATGGCACTTAATGGCCTTCCCAATAATCCGGTAAACAGATATACAACAAATGTGAAGCATATAATGGCGAAAAACAAGCGCGGAATACTGATATAAGGCAATTCACTATCATGGGCAAAACGAATTTTTCCCAATAAGTAATATCCGGTCAACGCAAAAAGCACCATCCATATGCAAATGTAAATATCTCGCGAGATCAGATTCCACTCCAGGCTTTTATCTGCATATGACAAAAAGTAAAGTGCAAATGCCAACATGATAAACGCACATACAACTTTAATAGCATTCATCCATCCGCCTGATTTCGGCATTTTTTTCAACAACGACGGAAAGAATGCCAAGAATATAAAAGGAAGTGCAAATGCCAACCCAAACCCAAACATGCCTATGATGGGCTTGATAGCCAATCCCTGCGTGGACAACACCAAAATTTCCCCGACAAATAATCCGGTACACGAAAAAGAAATCACCACCAACGCCAATGCCATAAAGAAAGCAGCAATGTATCCGCCCTTATCGGCCTTTCGGTCTATTTTGTTTGTCAATGAACTGGGCATGGTGATGTCAAACAATCCAAAGAATGATAAGGCAAATACAATAAATAAGACGGCAAAGATAAGATTGGTGAGCCAATGACCTGTGATCATATTAGTAATATCCACCTTTTTGGTAAGCGCAACGATCACCCCAACGGATGTGTATACCAATATGATTGATAAACCGAAAATAAGCGCTTTAACAATTCCTTGCGATCGTTTTTGTTCATCCCGCATGAAGAAAGACACGGTTAATGGAATCATCGGATAAACGCAAGGGGTTAATGCGCCTAAGAAACCGGACGATAAGGCAATCAAGAAGAAAAGCCAAAGAGGCATACCTTCATATCCTGAACTTTCAATATCTTCCTCAACAATGGGAGGAGCTTCTTCCGTGATGGTATCTGGCAAGGCCAAATTTAACCCTCCGGGTGCAGGGCTCAAAGTAGCAATTGTACCTTTCCCCGGCGATACTTTTACCGGAATATCAACCTGCTTGGGAGGCAAACAACTGTTTTCGTCGCAACTCGCATAGGTAACCGCAGCTTTCACTTCAAAATCATCATTTTTCAGAATTTTGATTTTTTGAAGAAATACAGCCGTATTTTTAAACAGCCCAACCCGCATATTAAAAGCAGGATCCATTTTAACCGTCGGAGCTGTCGCTTCTCGAATACTGCCAATCAATTCATATGCGGCATCCGGTTCAAAATCAAATGATGTTGGAATAGGACCGCCTGCGGGAATATCGATTGCATACATGTACCATCCTTGCTCTATATTTGCCGTAAATTGCAGTTCCGCCTCATTGTTAGCCAATATATTTACGCTAGACTGCCATTTTACCGGATCTACGATTTGTGCAAACACCGAAGAACCCATTCCAGTGAGCAGGACTATCAAGATGACCAAATATTTTTTGAAAACAG
The DNA here is from genome assembly GCA_031549585.1 of Bacteroidales bacterium. Taxonomy (GTDB): domain Bacteria; phylum Bacteroidota; class Bacteroidia; order Bacteroidales; family UBA4181; genus JAIRLS01. The sequence continues at coordinate 128 of JAVBPN010000104.1, read as the reverse complement.
TTTGCATGTTACATGGATTGACTTACAAAATTACAAAATTTAAAGTTTAAAATTCAAAATTTTAAACCTGAAACCTTGAACCTTAAATTTCTATATTTTTTGTCCAATAAAGTTTTTTTCCAAATCCC
>JAVBPN010000299.1:0-8477 GCA_031549585.1 Bacteroidales bacterium | reverse complement strand
TTAGAACCTAACCTCAATTCTTCAAGAATCACTCCACGCTCTATATCTATTTCTTCGTCAGTTAAAGATAGCTGAAAAGCCCAATCTTTCAATATTCGTAGTCCCAAATCTATTTCTGTAACAATAATCGGCAGGTAATATACCGTTTCTTCGAATGAAGTGAAAGCATTCAGTTCATATCCGAAGCGTACTCCGACATTTTCCAACTGCTTAATCATATCCCCTTCAGGAAAAGTTTTGGTTTTTTTGAACGATAAATGTTCCAAAAAATGAGCAAGCCCTTGTTGAGAGTCGGTTTCGAGTATGGAACCGGCATTGATCACCAGCCTCAATTCAACTTTATTTTCCGGGACACTATTCTTACGAATATAGTAAGTAAGACCGTTCTCAAGCGTTCCTTTTTTTACATGAGGATTGGTGGTTAATTTGCTGTCGAGAGAATAGGGGATGGGCTGTGCAACCAGGATACCTGCAACCGATACCCATAACCAAAATAATAAAACCGTATATCTTAACTTTTTCATCCCTCTCATTTAGAAAGTATATCCTACTTTTACAGCAATATCATTGCGGTTAAAATCATTTCCATTTTGCGCTTCTTTACGGCCATACATTGCTTTCACCCAAATGCTTTGACGATTGCCTATCCGATAACCAAACATGGCATTTAAAGCCCCATATATAAAATCAGATTGGACTATCAAGTAATCGGGTTCTATGAGGCCGTTGAAAATGGTATGATCGCTTTCTTCCCGCAAAATATAACTCATAGAATTATCCCACACTTTATGAAACGCTCCATTTATACCGAAACTTAAATAATACTTCTCCATTGTGATATTTTTCTCAATGGACAATCCGGTTAAATTTGATTTATATTTCATGTAAGATTCCAACGCTTGATAGCTATCGTTAAAATCTTTATACATATTACCCAATGTTATCTTCCAATTGTAATATTTTCCATTTTCGGGATACAATACAAAAGAATATTCCAAACCGGCCTGTTTTTCTTCAACCAATGAACGCCTTGGCGCCTCTGATTGAGTAATCCAAGCATTGACTTCCGGCGAAGAATTAAATACCTGGATAATCTCCCTTCCCGAATATTCAGACCATGCATAATATCCTTGTATCTTGTGCAATATCTGGTTGCTTTTAGCCTGCACATCCAAATTGAGTTTGTTATCAAGCTGATAAAGCCTTCCCTGTAGCTTGGGCTTATTCATTTCAATATCGGAAACCTCTTCAACATAACTGTTATGTTCTGCCGAAACCAATACGGATAGACGTTTTGAATGATAACTATAGCTGATACTTCCGCCTAATTTGTCTCCTGAGTATTTTCTATCCCGGCTCACAGTACTGAATATGTCGTAAGTATATTGCCCCATGCCTTTCAATAGGTAGAGTTTCTGAGGCTCGCTGGAATCATATAACATCAGGTTGACATCCTCCCTGAAACGGCTATAATTAAAACTTCCTCCTATTGCATTTCCTCCACCCGGCTTAATGGTGATCGATGGGTAAATATCTATATTGTTGGTGTTCGATTGAGGGCGCGGATCTATCTTTTTTGCGCCACGGTCGACCCCAATCCCCATTTCTAATCCAAATGATATCCAATCTCCCACAAAAGGCGAAACAATTTTTGCCTGCATCTGGTATGATTGCATTGTCCAATCTCCCCCTGTACTGTCAGCAATGATATAAGGCGTACCACGGAAAGGATTGCAAATAGAATTAAATTGAATACCTTTTTTGTAAGCCTGGTTAAATAAAAATCCCCCGGTTACATAAAAGCTACCTAAATTGACCGCTCCCTCAGCCGAGAACAGGTAATTGTTATATTTTTTTGCCTCCTGCGGCCTATGAAAAGAACCATTGGAAAATTCCGTTCCCAGATAAATATTGGCATATTCTAATTTATCCGTCAAAGCCAAGCCAGAGGCATTGTGCGTATTCAGATAAGGGTTGGTCAATTTATAATTATCAATTACCAAGGGTAAGCCTTGTGTATCCGACTCATCCTCAGTAGGATTTTGTCCAAACGCTGTGAATGTGACGAACAACAACTGCAAAATCAATATTATTCTACCAATCTGAACCATATCCTACTTGTCCTTTATTTTGATAACGGAGCATTATTAATTTCAAAATCCTCGGTCGAATTATTCGTATCCTGATAAATGGTTATTCCATCAAATACCGTTTTTAACTTTCTAATCACACTTGCGGAAAGGTATGTTCCCGATACTGTTGCAAATCCGGCATCCAGAGTAGGCGGAAACCGCTTCGTGTTGGTGACGGTCGCGTTCTGAATCAAATCCACAGCATCAATCACATACGAAAGAGGTACTTGTTTACAAAGCCAATACTCTTCATTTTCAAATGGATCCTGAAATGTTTCAGGCAATGGCACTACCGAAAAACCTTCAAATTCCTCAGGAGTGGCTTCAATCAATACCATACCCTGCCCAAACACTCCCATACGCCAGAGAAATGCATAGTCCGGCCAAAATGCAAGCGTCATGTTGGGGGCTGCAAAATCGGGATAGGTATTTTTGGGATCGGTGCAATATGCTTCGTAATCAGCATTAGAAAGATCTACCGGAGAATTAAGATTGTATTTCATATCCTTATTGTGAGGCGCGGCCATAGTGGCAATCACAATAGTTTGTCCGGGCTGGAGAAAAACCGGCTCAGTACCCGGTACTACTTTCCATGCGTGTTTTAAATAAACATGGGCATAATTACCGGGTTCTTCTCCCGGCCATAAAGGCCCTGTAGCCCCGATGCCTCCAAAATTCTCAACCATCCCGATGTAAAGGTTGTTAATACTGACCGGATCTAGCGAATTATTATATACAGAATAGAAATTATCATTACGGTACGTTCCATTACTCGGCGTACGCGACCCGGCATAGTAAAGTTCTTTAAAAATAATTGCACCGGCATTGATAATAGACAATTCGATATTATTAATATAATTTGCCATACCAATCTTAAGAGTTATTCCCGACAAGAATCCCACCACCGAAGCGCCTTTTTGTGTAGTTTCCCCTGTGACTAACTCGACTTCTTCGGCTGTAAACTCGCCGACAATATTCACCGTATATTCACCCGGCATCAAACCTTCAAGTGATATTTTACCCCAGAGATCGGTAGTCCGGGTATATGTAAATTGGTCTGTATTATTAACCAACGTGATTTGAAACGGATAGGTAAACGCTTGGCTTTCTCCCAACATTGAATAAACCAAATGAATTTCAAAAGGATCCACAAATTGAGAGTCCGGATTTTCATCTTGCCGGCATGCCTGGAAGGCAATGCCTATCGATAATAATATGATGACAAAATATTTTTTCATTTTTTCAATGCTTAAAGATCAGCAATCAAAATTTCGCCCATACTTCCATGCCGAAAAATTGTGCAGGATTACGGGTTGTATAATTACCGGGGCTACGCTTGCTTTCCTCCATAGGACGATACATAAATACGTTATTTAAGAAAAACGTAAACCCGAAAGTGTTTTTTATTTCTTTGGTTAACCTGAGGTTAAACAAGGGCAATGGCTTGTATGATTCCGTAATATTCCTGCTTTCAATGATCTGTTTTTGAATGTCGGGATTAATAGGATCACCCGGATTAAGGGCATGATATTGAAGATCGGATGCCGACAGGTAACCAATGGGTGTTGTGTTCTCAAGCCCCAGATATTTATGGACATCCTTCCAAATCGTCTGCACTGAGAGCGAAATCAAAAAACTAATTTTCGGAATATTGTGTATGATACGCAAGTTGGTTGACAATCTTTCATAACTGCTTCCATCACCTGTTCCATATACGCCAATATCTTTGTAAACACCTTCGGCACTAGGATTTTTCTGAAAATACGAGTTCGAAGTAGAATACATCTCTGTTATCATCCAAGCACCATTGAATGTAAAAGTGGTACGTATGGCACTTATTTGCCCGAAATCAAAATCAAATTCAACGCCTTTCGTATCATTGACCCTATTATTCAAAGGTGTATTATAACTCAATATTACATCGCTTGTCTTATCTACACTCAATAAGGGATATGTTCCTGTTCTATCTGTACCTTTATATTTGATTAAATTGAAGAGCTGATATGAGCTAAAGTTTGTGGTGAATGAATAGCCGTCTTTGAGTTTTTCACGAAACCCGACCACCGAAAAACTCATATTTTTGATATTCAAATCAAACCCAAGTTCACTCTTTGTGTTTTTTGCAATCTTGAGTTCCGGGTTAGTTGTATCATAGACCTTAGTAGTAATGATGCTTAACAATTGTTCCTCAGACAAATTAGACATACCCAGATTGCTGAAATTGATAAAATCAAAATATGCCTTATCAGGATATAAATAAATAAGTGGGGGTGCTTTTGCTGTTACTCCCCAACCACCTCTGATGGAAAACACCTTAGGAACTATTTCGTATGAAAGATTGATACGCGGCGAAAGCGCATTTCCTCCTTCATCCCGTCCGGGCTGAATCATATCAAAACGAAGGCCAAGCTGGAGCTTCAATTCACGATTTAAAATTGTCTTGGAAATATTATCCTCAGCATACAGTGAAAATTGGTTCAGTGCAGGGATGTCCGTATACGGTCTCATCCTCAGACCACTTGAAGGAGGCATCATCGGGTCAAACACTTTTCCCCGGCCAAAATTGACATCGGTTTTCCATTCCGCACCCGCCACAATTCGGTTGCCGAAGCCTCCCTTGTCGACATACATATTCGCCATTACCTTTGCAAAAACGTTCAATGGCTTGCCATAGGTAGTCATTTGGGTAAGAAACTCATACGGTAGAATATTGGTTTGCGCAAAATGCCCGCTTTGGTCGGTATTGGTGATAGCCGTGCCGTCAGCACCAATAATTGCATCGGTACGGTTGGATGCTACGGTACCGTCCGCCATAGCCGTTGTAACCATATAGCCGAAATTCCCTTTGATCTCCTGGGTAAATCCTTCTTGTATTGTATAATTGGCAGATCCATTAAAACGTATGGATTTTAGAAAATCCTTATTAATCTGCCATAATATGTTGGTATTGAAATTAAATCCTGTGTTTTCGGACGAACGTACCCGTTGATACCTGACATCGGTCGGATCTAACTTCTGGGCATCCAAATCCGAATAAAAACCGAAGCCTGTAGTTGTATTCAATTTATCAAAAAGCCTTTTCGAATACAAAAGATTGGAAGTTACACGTTGAAACCCTTGGTATGGACGTCGTTCATCGCTTAAAGATTTGGCGTAGTCAAAATCCACGCTCAGGCTTCCCCCATTTTTTCCCAACGAAAACCCTTTACTGATAGACGCCTGTGTTAAGGTCGGATTCACCTTGAGGCGAGCTTGGTAATGTGATGCCCCTGCCTTCGGATTGATGATAATAACTCCCGAAGTCAAATCGCCATATTCCACAGAAGGAATCCCCCGGATAACATCCACCGATTCAATATTGTCAGCTGAGATTCTTCGCATATCCACACCCGAACCAGCTGTGGAAGAATAACCGGTGGTCACAACGCCTTCCTGAGCTGTATTACCCACTTGCAGGTTAGCATTGTTGGAAATCGGCGAACCATTGACAACAATAGAAGTTCCCATGCTGTTAAGTCCGTCTCCCTGTACTTGCCTTAAAGTGGGCTTGGACGGAGAAGTAAGGGAAGGGTTGGACGACAGTTGGCCGGGAAGTAATTCCATAATATCGCCAATACTTGTTGCCTGGAGGTGATCAATAGCGGAACGTGAAATAGTCGAAGATGTGGATACCCCTGTTTTATTTGATTTTGCGACAACTGTTACTTCCTCAAGGCTGAAATTCGCCTCTTCCATGTAGAAAATTACTGGAGCAGAAGCATTTTTAACCACTTTAATCGTACTTTCCAGAGTAACCATTCCCAACGATTGCATGGTAATGGTTGTTTCGCCTTCAGGAACATTCTCAAAAACAAAACGCCCATTGACATCACAAACCACCCACAATCCGTATTGGGGTAGGTTTACAGCCGCTCCGATTACAGATTCTTTACTGTTTTTGATAAGCACAATACCTTCAAAATTTGTTTTGCCCGGGTTTTGTGCTAAAGAAGCAATCACCCAGAAACAAATCATGCCCGATAATAAAAACCGTTTGAAAAAATGTTTTGAAAAAATGTGATGAGTAATCAACATTTTAAAAGTAATAAGTGTGAGCTAATAATAGCTTACATGAAACAAAAGCCAACCCGCGAAAAACAGATTCTCACAAGTTGGCTTTTATTATAAAATCATTTATTTGTTATTCAGATACTTTGACGCAACGACATGGAATGGCCGTTTTCACAATTTCTTTTTTATTGACCATTGCATCAGAATTATCAAAATATGCATGAACATATTTAAATCCATTAGCATCTGTTCCATCTACTGTATTCAAATACGATGACCACAAATAAGGGGCCTTTGGAAGATATTTCTTATCAGCTACCCTGAAAGCTCCTGAAGGTGGAAACAATAATTTCTTTCCTAAAGCTTTTGCTGCGGCTATTTCAGGTTCATCTCCATCCATAAAACCAAATTCAACGTCCAACTCATAGCGGTAAGTTGCATCAGCAATTTTTTTCATTTGATCTTTATCAGGAATACTCCAACCTATAGGACAAGGGGTATTCGCTGCAACAGACCAATCGGCATAGCCTGTACCTGTGGCATTCCAATCAGCATTAAAATTAGCGTTTGCCGTAGCATCAGCACCTGTAGCAACAGGTATATTTTTACTCCATTGGTAGTAATTACCAAAAGAAGCACTATTATCTGTGGCATCCGAATCATAGGCTGCCGTGGCCCCTATATTTCGGTCAAGTACTAAAAGGCCTAATTCTGCAGTACAATCTATAATATTATATTTAGTGATTATTTGGCCTTTCACGGTTATTGCTGTTTTGCTTGTCTTTCCACCGGCAGTCGCTGTGATATTAACAACAACAGATTGTTCTTCCATATCAGATACAGCAAAAGTTAAAGCACCTGTTTGAGCATTAACAGCAATGATTTCAGGTTTATCTGATGACCACACAATGGTTGCATCACTTGGGTAAGCTGTCGCTGTTAAAGAAGGAAGAATTTCATCCGTAAAAAGAGTGGCTGTTTTGGGGCTTACACTTACCATTTTACCTTTCACTTTTATTTCGGCTGTACCTGATTTTGCACCTGCAGTTGCCGTAATGATAACCACAGATGATTCTTCTTCAAAATCGGATACTGCAAAAGTCAAAGCTCCCGTTTGAGCATCTACCTTCACTAATTCCGGTTTATTAGATGACCAAACAACTGTTTTATCATCTGCATCATCCGGCAAAACCGTGGCAGTTAAAGTGGGAAGGGCTTCACCAATGAAAAGTTCGGTCGATTTGGGACTCACATCTACGCCATTTACATCAACAGGATCATCTTTACAGGCAACAATGCCTAAAATACATAAAAGTATAACTGCTACATTCTTCATAGTTATCGTCATTTAAGGAGTTTAATAATAAAAATACAAAATTAAAAAAAAGTCAATATGATCCAAATCAAAATTAAAAAAATCGAATCTGAATCTGTTAAGAAACAGCTATCCTAACAGATATTATTTTCCTGTTAGATATGCCTGCTGTTCGACAATATCAAACCTATAGCATTGTAAGTTCAAAAAGCTTTGGATAGGCAAGCCGTAACCGTTTATCTAAACAACAACGGAGCGAATTCATTCAGACATCTGCGCCATGTGTGCCATTCGTGGGCGGTACCCTGCGATTCATAAAATGTGGCTTTAATCCCTGCTTTTTCACATTCTTTTTTCAGGGCGGCGTTTCTTGTTATAAGCGAAGGCTCTTCGGTTCCTGCGCCGAACCAAAATACTTTGATCTTACTGTTAAAGGATTTTCCATCAGCAAATAGCCCGCCATATGCTTTGGGATCGGTAAAAATATCTGTGGATACTCCGCCAGCACTAAAAAATCCCAAGGAAGCAAAAAGCTCAGGATGATTGAGGCCGATGAAAGCAGTCTGTCCACCACCCATTGATAAGCCGGCCATTGCTCTATTCTCTTTCCCTGGTTTGATCCTGTAAAATGATTCTATCGAAGGAATAATCTCTTTAATATAGACATCAGCCAGTATGACTGACCGGTTATTCCTGGAAGCAGGGTCTTGCGGGTATGCTGCTTGGTTTTTTGCTACAGCATATCCATTGTCCATTACAACAACCATTGGGATTGCCTTTTTTGCGGCAATTAAATTATCCATGATGAAACTCATATGCCCTTGATGTGACCAGCCTCTTTCATTTTCGCCGGAACCATGAAGCAAGTATAAAATCGGATATTTCTTGTCGGCGTTGGTCTCATATTCAGGCGGTGTATATACAAATGCACGTCTCCATTGCCCGGTAATATCCGAATAATACCAATGTTCTCTTACATC
>JAVBPN010000075.1:0-17779 GCA_031549585.1 Bacteroidales bacterium | reverse complement strand
CTCCTCCATGCTCTGAGGCCAATCGTTCTATATGTTGCTGATAACGCAATCCTGCCAATACGCCGTCCGATTTATATTCAGATAAATCTTCGAGCTGCGTTTCAATTACGATTCCCGAATTGGCAAATGCCGTATGCCTTTTGGATGATGACATGCCGTTAACTACTTGCTGGCCTTCGGAAGTAGATGCAGGCACAATATAGCCTCCGGGACACATACAAAAAGAATACACGCCCCGTTGATCTACCTGTGTCACCAGATTATATGCGGCAGCGGGAAGATATTTGGATTCGGGCGACCGATGATATGATATTTCGTTAATCAGTTTTTGGGGATGTTCGATGCGAACGCCCATAGCAAAAGGTTTTGCTTCAAGCTGGTATTTGTTTTCGTAAAAAATTTCATATACATCTCCGGCAGAATGCCCGGTAGCGAGAATTACAGTTTTCCCTTCATGTTTTTCGCCTTGGGCAGTGAGAATGCCACATACCCTTCCTTGACGTATGATTAAATTGGTTAATCTTTGTTCGAAATGAAATTCCCCACCGCATTGAACAATGGTATTTCGCATATTTTTAATCACAGTAGGCAATACATCTGTCCCAATATGCGGATGCGATTCAATCAAAACGTTTTCACTTGCACCGTGAAAATGGAATAGTTGTAGGATACGTTCAATATCACCGCGTTTACGCGAGCGGGTATATAACTTTCCATCGGAGAATGTACCGGCTCCACCTTCGCCAAAACAATAATTTGATTCTGGGTTTAAACCATTGCCACGGCATAAAGAGGCAATATCTATTTTGCGATCGCTCACTTCTTTGCCTCGTTCGATGATAATCGGCTTTAACCCCAACTCGATCAATTTAAACGCTGCAAATAATCCGGCAGGGCCAGCGCCGACAATAATCACCTCCGGTTTTGAGGAAACATTTTCAAAACGGAAATGGTATTTTTCGGCAGATGTTCGTTCCCCATGCATCAATACTTCTACCGTAAGCAGTACTTTTATTTGTCGTTTGCGTGCATCAACCGAACGGCGTAAGATATGGATATGTGCCATATCATTTGCAGGGCAGCCAACTTGTCGGGCAACGGCTTGGCGCAATAAATCCGGAATAGCTGCTTCTTTGGGGGATAGGGCAATCTGTATTTGCTTGGGCATTGATTCTATATTGTTTGGCAAAAGTAAGGAAATAGAGAGATTTTTCCTTTCTTTAATACAGATAAAACAAAAAGTCTTTTTTAGTTTGTACTTGGATAAACAAACTTTAAATTTGTAACACAAATATGAATTTCAAACATACTTCTATGTTACGTATCTCTTTTTTTCTGTTGTTAGTTATATGGTTAACAGCTTGCAGTGGTAGTAAAACTCCTACGGTTGATCCGCAAAAACTGAAAATAGCCCTTAAGGACACAGTATATAACCGGCAGGTAGAGCCTGAAGTAGGAGCGGAGCGTTTGCATGCCCTTTTACAGGAATACCCAAATTCAGAAAGTTGGGAAGAACGTAAAAAATGCCTGCGCGAAGGATTATTAACAGCTATGGAGCTGAATCCGATGCCCGAAAAGAAAGCCATTAAGCCTTTGTACACAGGACATACGGTATTTGAACGTTATACGATAGATAATGTGGCTTTTGAATGTGTTCCCGGCTTGTGGGTAATTGGTAATCTGTATAAACCTGTTGACAAAAATGCTTCTTATCCTGCAGTGTTATTGGCTCATGGGCATGGCAAACAAGAGCCGTTGGATGATTGCCCGCGTTTTTCGGAAAGCAAACAATCTCTTGCAATATCGTTGGCCACCGTAGGGGTGGTTGTGTTCGTATATGATATGTTTGCATATGGCGAATCGATCTACCATGTGGGTGTTGGCGCACATCGTACCTCGTTGACCCAGACCATCCAAACGTGGAGCAGCATTCGAGCCATTGATTTTATTTCCTCATTAAAAGAAGTCGATCCTGCACGTATCGGTATGACCGGCGAATCGGGTGGGGGAACGCAAACTTTTCTGGCTGCCGCTATTGACGAACGTATTTCTGTATCGGCTCCGGTAGTGCAGGTTTCTTGTTTCTTTCCCGGAGGCTGTCCCTGCGAAAGCGGCCACCCTATACATGCTCAATGTGGTACGTTGTCAAATAATGCTGAAATTGCTGCTTTGGCTGCACCGCGTTCCCAGTTGATCGTTTCGGATGGAAAGGATTGGACACGCACAGTACACGAAGTGGAATATCCGTACCTTAAAACCATATATGGATATTATGGAAAAAATGATTTGGTGGAAAATGCTCACTTCCCCGATGAGGGGCATGATTATGGCTATAGCAAACGATGTGCAGTATTGAAGTTTTTTGCATCGCGTTGGGGGCTTGATCTGCAAAGAATCACAAATTCTGACGGAGCAATTGACGAGTCAGGCTATACTCAATTAATGGCTGAACAGTTGGCTGTATTCCCAGGCAAGCAACTTCCCGAAGGAGCTTTACATAGCATGGAGGATATCTATGCAGCTCTTTGCGTAAGACGCTAAGAGAATGTTTAGAAGTTTTCAGTTGCTTCGGCTACCATTTTGCTCCATAGTTGAGCGGCAAATGTTTTGCCGCTCCGCATCTTTGGTGAATTTTAAATTCATTTATCTCAAGCATCGGCATTGCAAATGCCGATGAACACGTAGGAAACGGACAGCCGTAAAATTTTTTTGAACCGTACTATAGAGTTGGAATGGATGCTGCAGTGCTACGGCATCCATTCCAACTCTATGGGATTGTTTCCCGTAGCACTACGGGAACAAAAACAACTCACCCGGATTGTTCCCTGCAGTACTGCAGGAACAAAAACAACTCAGTGGGACGACGTCCTGCAACTTGCAGGACAAAAAACTACTCAATGGGAGTGTTTCCTGCAGAAAAAATTGTCAGAAAAATAAGCTAAAAACATGATTGATGATAAGGATATCCATACCGTTAAGCGGCAAATGTTTTGCCGCTTAACATCATTGGTGAATTTTAAATTCACCTGTATTAGGTATCGGCATTACAAATGCCGATAAACGTACATCTAACAAAGTCAACCTCTTAAACTTACAACCATTCCTCGCTCAAAACTTCTCCTTGAATACTAACAACTATGAGTTTTAACGGCACTTTTCTTTCCGCTTGTTCTAAAGCCGTTTTTGCCAATTGCAATAAGCCTCTGCAACAAGGTACTTCCATAATCATCACTGTAAGTGTATTGATATGACTATCGTCGATCATCGTCATCAATTTTTCAAGGTATACTTGTTGATTGCTATCCAGTTTGGGGCAGGCAATAGCTAAACGTTTTCCTTGTAAATACTTTGCATGGAAATTACCGGCAGCAAAAGCCACGCAGTCTGCTGCCAAAAGTAAATCAGCATTGCGCAAATAAGGGGCTTGAGGCGAAAGCAAATGTAATTGTATTGGCCATTGAGCAAGAGCGCTTGCCTGTGTTTCTGTTGGGCTAGCATTTGCTATTGTAAAACTCATTTGCTTTGATCCCGGGCATCCACCACCGCCTATAATCGATTTTGCTATCATTTCCTGTTGTTCCATAAATTTTGGCTTCCAATTAATTTGTTTGTTACGTAAATAGTCGATTGCAATTTCTAACAAATCATCTTGTCCATGGTCGCTTAAATGTTGCATGTGTGCTTTTACGACTTCTTCTCCTTTTTCGATCAATCGTTCCATTACAGCAGTTTCGTCATATGGTTCTGCTTCTCTTTCTTCTAAAGTGATCGCGTCTACGGGGCATTCGCCAATGCATGCGCCTAATCCATCGCAATATAATTCGCTTACCATAACTGCTTTGCCGTTGATTAATTGCAATGCGCCTTCGTGGCATCCCTTAACGCATTGTCCACAGCCATTACACAGAGCTTCGTCTATTTTGATGATGGTCCTCTTCATTATCTTTTTTATGCAAAAGTACTAGAGATGAATACGTAAAATTGTATCATTTGTTACAAAATGGTCGATATTCAGAATAATTGTAAATATTTGTCATATTTGGTTTTCTGAGCTCTATCCTTCATCATTCAAAAAAATACTTAAATTTGTAGCCTACATTAATCATACAAATGAACATATCAGTTGAACAAATTATCGGCGCATTAAATCATGTCATTCATCCTGCATTGGGGAAAAATATTGTAGAACTCGGCATGGTGAGCCAAATAGTGGTTGATGGGTTGAATGTTTCCTTTACCTTATCGTTTCAAAAACATAAGGATCCGATGGAAAATTCGATCAGCAAGGCCTGTGAAAAGACGTTGCGTTATTATGTTCATCCTGATGTTTCTTTGAATATCAATATACAAAATCCGCCTGCTCCGGCGAAACTTAAAACATCCATCGATGCCAAAAATATTATTGCTGTTGCATCGGGAAAAGGCGGGGTAGGCAAATCGACTGTAGCTGTTAATCTTGCTGTTGCTTTGGTTAAAATGGGATTTAAGGTAGGTTTGCTTGATGCCGATATATATGGCCCTTCGCTGCCTAAAATGATGGGAGTTGAAGGACAGCAGCCTGAGGTACATGGAAGTGAGAATCAGGAACGGATTGTGCCCATTGAACATTTTGGGGTACAAATGTTGTCTATCGGATTTTTTGTTCGTCCGGAGGATGCTGTGATTTGGCGAGGTCCAATGGCGACGAGTGCGCTCAAGCAGCTTCTTTACCAAGGAGAATGGAATAAGTTGGATTATTTGTTGATTGATATGCCTCCCGGCACGGGTGATGTTCATTTAACCATTGTTCAGGAGCTTTCTGTCACGGGTGCGGTTATTGTTAGTACCCCGCAACAAGTCGCTTTGCTGGATGTGATGAAAGGGATTAATATGTTTCGCAATGAGCATGTGAATGTCCCTATCTTAGGATTGATTGAAAATATGGCTTGGTTTACGCCGGAGGAATTGTCGGATCATCGTTATTATATTTTTGGCAATGGTGGTTGTAAAGCATTGGCCGAACGCGAACATATCAGATTGTTGGGGCAAATACCCATTGTTCAGAGTATTTGTGAAGCAAGCGATGCAGGTAGCCCGATTGTTGTAGATCAGAAATCAATCGTTGGCAAATCTTTTATGGATTTAGCGCAAAATGTGGTAGATGCTCAAATAGAAAATCAAAAAATATCAAAATAAAAACCCATCGATTTTTTAACTTTTAATAACTTCAACCATGAAAGAAAGTCATTTAAGTAGAAGAAGATACAGTTGGTGTATCGCAATTTTTTTCACCTTAATATCTATTAATGTTATGGCCCAACAAGGAACTACGCAACCGCCATTTCCCGGTTGTGCGATAGAGATATATGATGTACAAACCAAGCAACGCAAGGTTTTACATAAGTTTACCGAAAGAGTTGAAGCTCCCAATTGGAGTGTTGACGGAAAGTATTTGGTATACAATAGTGGTGGGAAGTTATATAAAATTGATGTAGCAACTGGTAACAAAATCGAGGTGATCAACACCGGATATGCTACCTCTTGCAACAACGACCATGTATTGTCGGCCGATGGAAAATTTATTGCTATTAGCCATGGTACGCGTGAAGACCGGAAGTCAAGAGTGTATACTTTGCCTATTAAAGGTGGCACACCGAGCTTGATCACTCCGCTTGCTCCAAGTTATTTGCACGGCATATCTCCTGATGGAAAGCAATTAGCATATTGTGCCGAACGCAATGGTAATTTTGATGTATATGTGATTCCTACGGAAGGTGGCGTTGAAACCCGCCTTACCGATGCTGAAGGTTTGGATGATGGGCCGGAATATTCACCTGATGGAAAATATATTTGGTTCAATTCCGTACGTTCCGGATTGATGCAGGCTTGGAGAATGAAAGTCGATGGTAGCGAGCAAACCCAAATGACTTTTGACGAAGACCTGAATACTTGGTTTCCGCATATATCACCCGATGGAAAAACAGTAGTTGCTATTGCATATAAGAAAGGAGATGTAGCACCCGGCGATCATCCCGGTGGCAAGGAAGTTGTACTTCGCCTTTTCCCGGCTACAGGTGGTAAGCCTGAAACAATTGTTGAATTGTATGGTGGGCAAGGGACATTGAATGTTAATTCATGGTCACCGGATAGCAAGAAGTTTGCTTTTGTTAGTTTTGTAAGGCCATAACAAGTTGAGAATATTGTGAAAATGCCATAATCTATACAGGTTATGGCATTTTTGTTTGTTGTTACATGTCTGGTATTTTGCCTAAAAAGAAGGTTCCCATAAAGATATGCCGACATCTTTTCTCCCTTTTTTCCATGCTTTGAAATCATTGTAAGTTGATATTTCATTATCGATTACAGCTTGGTATATCTCTATTCCTGGAGCTTTTTCATTCTGTTGTGTGCATTCCCACTTGACCCTTAAAATTTTTTCCCTTAGCTCTTCTGTTAAAACCGCATTGATCTTTTCGGTTACTCGCTCAATCATTCCTGCATATGGCGATTCATTCTTGATGTGTATGATGTCAATCGTCCAAATCTGGTTTGGGTTTTCTTCATAGGATAAATGCCATTCCAGGCACATATCTTCTGCTTCCAATAAATTTCTATATGTTATGTCCCTAATCTTTTGGTTTTCGCTGATCATGGATATGGCTTTGAAACTTTTTGCAATGGAAAAATCTTTCGAGTAAGTATGAAAATCTATATCCAGATGATTCATCAAAAGCCCTGTTTTGACAGAGCCAACCAAATTACAAGTGGAATCCAATGCAGACCAAATTTCATTAATTTGTAACTCTTTTATTATTTGCAATGCCTTTTCTAAATTTTGCTGGGAAATCTCTTTTAAATTCTTAAAGCTTGTCATCGGTTAACCTTTATTTTAAATGTCTATTATTGCTTTATCAAATATCAATCCATGTAGAGTTTTCAGAGTAATAAATTTTGCTTCTATTCTCAAAATATGACTATCCGCAAATTGTCCTAAACTAATGCCGTAGGCATTATCGCTTGGTAGAAAAAAGGGCACCACCCAACATGGCATCCTATAAGGATGCCGGTTTGGTTCATTGATTTTCATTTTACCGAGCGTAAATCCCGATAGGGATTTTAGGATTGATTTTGGATAATCATTTCTCAAAAGAATGATTGTTGCTGATATATGGTTGGTTGATAAAACCGAATCCGGGTGTCGATTCCCAATTTAGCAGCCAATTCCCGGAATGTATCTGTAAGCATTTTGTAGTTGGGGCTAAAACATTCATATTGTTTGCCGAACGCGGATTGGTATTTTTCTTTGAATCCTGGAAAATCCCTATCCAATGACTTGTAGAAATATTCCCGTGAGCCTTTGCGTAATGTCATTCCGAACATGGGAATGATATATGAAGCTCCGGATTCTTTTGCCTGCTTTACAATTGCTGTAATATTTTCTTTGGTGTCATTGATAAATGGAAGTATTGGCATTAACGTAATCCCAGTGTAAATTCCTTTATCGGCCAATAATCTCATGGCTTTGAACCTTTCGGATGTCGGTGGAGCATAAGGTACTATTTTCTGCGAAAGTGAATCATCTGCCGATGTGATGGTAAAGCTAACGGCAGCGTATGTTTTTGATATTTCCTGTAAAACTTCAAGATCCCGCTCCACCAAATTGCTTTTGGTGATCACATGAACAGGAAATTTTTTGTTTGAGATTATTTGTAATGCCTGACGTGTTAATTGTAATTCTTTTTCGATGGGCATGTACGGGTCATTCATCGAACCTGTTCCTATGGTTGCTTTGTTTTTAAGTTTGGAAGAGAGTTCTTTTGCCAATAATTCCAAAGCATTCTTTTTGACTGAAATATTAGAGATGTCGTTAATGCCGTAACATTCGCTTCTGGTGTCGCAATATATGCAGGCGTGTTGACAGCCGCGATAAAGATTCATGTTGTAGGTGATGCCAAAAAACGAATCTTTTCCTTTGAGTTTGGATAAAATACTTTTTGCTTCGATATATTGGATCATACCTAATTAACCTCAATAAATTTGAAGGGGTGAGAATGTATTCAAATTATTTCATAATGTGATAGCCTACTATAATCGCTTATCCTTATTTCCACTCGTAGAATCGTACCCAATCAATATACATTTCTACAGGAAGGTCATTTGCATCTACTTCACCAACCCATGAGCCGCCCAATTGCATGTCGAGCAATAAGTAGAATGGCCGATCGAATGGGAATTGCCCCTCTAAGTCGGTTTCAATGCGTGGATAATTCATGTTGCGTTTACCATTAATGCTCAATACAACGCTGTCAACATACAATTCTACGCCGTATACATTATATTCGTCTTTATGTATAGGGGCTGTGGTTCCCTGCTTGGGCTCTTTTTGCTTGAGCCTGTTTGTGTAATACGAATGAACGGTTTGGTAAGCGATAGTATCGCTGTTGAGCCGTTCCATGATATCAATCTCACCGCCATTAGGCCACTGTTCGTTATCAAAAGGCAGGAACCAGAAAGCCGGCCATGCACCGCGTGCATTACCTATTTTGGCACGAATTTCTAATTTTCCGTGATAAAACGATTTTTTGTCTTTGGTATAAATACCACCAGTAACGAATGGCATGGTGTCGCCGGGTAATCCGGGATTAACCATTCCGCGTAAAATCAGATTACCGTTTTTCACATCGTACAATGCATCATAATCGGACATATGCCGTTGCCAATCGGATTTTCCTCGAGGGATTTTACTCCACACTGTTGCGTCAATTACTCCATCTTGGTTGAAATCCTCTTCCCAAACTAATTTCCAGCTTTTCTGGCAGGAAGTTGTTGTGCTTAATAGCAAAATGATCAGAAAAATAATAGTTTTATTCATGGTTATCTCATTTGCAGAATTTGGTACAACAAAAGTAACAAAATTGCATGAAAAATCAAACCAATATGGTTGGTCAATGCAATTGGTAATCTAAGCGTAAATGTCAATTAATGATTATTCTTACGATTTAGTCCCACCAAAAATAAAGCCGTTTGGATCTTCTCATTTCTGTGGCAAGCGCTTCAATTGTTCCTACTCCTTGGTCAACTATATCAGGGCAAACGTCGTAGGCTTCTTCGGCAAATTTCATCCAATCAGAAGGCGCTTTGTGTATGATAAATTCACACCAATCGCCTGAAGCGCCGACCAATTCAAGCGAACATTCTTTATCAAATTGATGAATAATGGAGATCAGACTATCATTGGTGATATCATAATTGATTCCATCTGTACCAATTTGTTTTAAAACTTCGTATTTATCCGTTGTTTTTAACACACCGATATAATCTGGTTCATCGTTGATATCGAAATTATTTTCCAAAAGAAAAATGGAATAACCTTTCTTTTTCAATTGATCTTTCAATTTAAAAACAAGGTCATATGATTTGGCGTTCTGTTCTGTAAATACCAATCCTTGTAGGCGAATAGGGTCGATTTCAAAGGTCTCACCATATTGAAAGATTTTCCCTAGCGAATAATGAAATGATTCCATTTCGCTTTGATTATATTGCCTTATGTCTTGAATGATCGTTGGATCAATCTGCAAAGAGTCGCACAATCTTTTTTCGTTTTCCGTTAGCTTATATTTTGAAGCGCCTTGTGGACCACAACCTATAACCACTATAATTATTACGAAAAAGGATAATACAATTTTTGTTTTCATTTTTTATTGAAGGGAAAAGTTACAATAAAGGGTTGCATAGAAAATCATCTAACAAAAAAGAACACAAAGTGTTGAAAATTAATTATTCTGCCTTTGTGTTCTTTGTGGGCTTAGTGGTTAAAAAACAGCTTTAATCTCGTGTTATTGGTGCAATTGATTATATCGCCTTACTGCTTCGTCTATGGCTGGTTTGAGTAGGGATTTCATTATTGCATAACCTTCGGCAGTAGGATGTACACCGTCTTTCGCATATTTTTCAGGTAGTCCACCTTTTTCGTTGACCATTGGCGTATAATAATCTACATAAATCATGTTATTTTTTTCGGCAAACTCTTTCAATAAACCATTTAACTTAACGATTTGCGGAGCCGGTTCAAGTCGGGGACGCCAACGGTAATCGTATACAGGAAATACAGCACAAATAACGACTTGAATGCCATGATATTTTGCCAACTCGCACATGGAAACGATATTTCCAAAGATATTTTCAATAGCAACAAAGCCTTCATTGCGGGCTATATCATTAGTCCCGGCAAGGATTGCCACTGATTTTGGTTGGAGGTCGAGCACGTCAGCACGGAAACGGGAAAGCATTTGTGCAGTCACTTGTCCGCCGATTCCCCGTCCAATATAATTGTTATCAGTAAAAAAGGCAGGATCTGCTCGTACCCACATATCAGTAATTGAGTTACCCATCAATACGGCATTAGCTCCTTTGGGAGCAGTTTCATTTGCTTGTGCGTAACGTTTGAAATTTGCCCAGTCGCGTGTTAAAGGATCTTGTTGCGGGCGTTCTTGAGCTAATGACATGTTCGCCAAACCAAGAAGGGCGATTAGTACTATTGAAAAAGACTTTTTCATAATTTTTTGTTTTTTCGTGTTTTACGTTTTTTCTATCTGGTTGAATTTTGTTTCGTACAAATGTAGCAAATATTCCAAAATGCAAAGTTCAGAATGGACATGGGGAATCTTTGCAAATCCGGCAGGTAAATTGAGTACTAAAATATCTACCAATCAAATTAACTTTTATATTATTGCAATTGGCGTATCCTGACATTGATTTCTTTTTCGTCTTTCAGCAGAGTGACCAATTGTTGGATGTTTGTATTTCCGTAATGATAAGGATATAATACTTTTGGCTTGAAAGCTTTTGCTGCATCAGCAGCTTGTTCAGGCGTCATGGTATATGGTTGGTTCACGGGCAGGAAAGCAATATCAATATTTTTCAACTGCTTCATTTCCGGAATATTTTCGGTATCGCCTGCTACATACACTTGTTTGTTGCCCAATTGCAGGATATATCCGTTCCCTTGCCCTTTGGGATGAAATTGTTGACGATCGGACGTAATGTTATAAGCTGGAACAGCAGAGATCTTAATACCGTTAACCGTTTGCATATCTCCGTTTTTCATAATGGTTCCCTTTTTGATGCTATTATAAACCGTTTCGGTGATCAGATACTTGGTATCGCTTTTTTCTATTGCAGATTGCGCTTTTGCATCCACATGGTCGCCATGTTCATGAGTAATCAATATCAGGTCGGCTTTCGGCAGCTTGGTATAATCGGCGTATTGGCCAACAGGGTCAATATGTATGATGTATCCATTGTAATCAAACATTAATGTTCCATGTCCGATAAAATAAATATCTAATTTTCCGTTACCTGTATCAAAACTGTCATGTGCGATTTGTCCCCATACCGAAAAGCTTAATGCAAAGCAAATAAGCATAGTTGTTTGTATCCGCAATTTAGAAAAAACAATAGGTTTCATCTGTTTATATTTTATTTTTTAAGGTCAGATGGAATACGCCATGAATATAATCATTACTGGTTGGTGTGACTTTTATTCACATGGCTATTTCATTTGTACTTTTATTTTAATGTTCAAATGCAAAATTAATACAAAAAACGATTAAGGGTACAAGGTAAATGGTACAAGGTGAACGATATCGTTCACCATTCTTAATTTTTCATTGTTAATTCTTAATTCTGTGTGTGAAGTTATTTATTCTTTACCATACACTACGGCTACCCACTCTTTCTTTTCTATATGGTTGATGTATTTAAAACCGTTGTTTTGTGCTTCTTTGGTAATATCGGGTAGGTCAGCCAGGTAAAATCCGCTGAGTAATAACAATCCTTTAGGTGATAGGCATTCTGCATATGCGGCAATATCCGATAAAAGAATATTCCGGTTGATATTGGCCAATATGATATCAAATTCTCTAGCAGTCAGTCTTGAAACATCTCCTCGCAATATTTCGATATCTGCGATATTATTACGCTCGCAATTTTCTTTGGCGTTGGTACATGCCCATTCGTCAATATCGACAGCAGTTATCGATTTGGCATTTTTTTTATGAGCCATAATGGCTAAGATGCCCGTTCCGCAGCCCATATCCAATACGATTTTTCCTTCCATGTCAAGATCAAGCATCAATTCGAGCATCAGGGATGTAGTTTCGTGATGCCCGGTGCCGAATGACATTTGTGGCATGATGATGAGCCGGTATTCAAGGTCGGGTACATCTGTGTGAAAAGGAGCACACACAACACATCGGTTGGCAATGGTAACCATCGGGAAATTACTTTCCCACACCTGATTCCAATTTTCTTTCAGGATAAGCTTGGTTTCAGTCGATTCAACCAAAGAGGAATACTCTTCACCGAATTGATATAATGATTCTACATCGAAAAGAAGTTCATCAATATATGCCCTGATTTCTCCGGTAGCTTCTTCAAAGCTTTCGTACCCCAATTCGGCCAATACAGCAATAAGAATTTCTCCTGCATCTTCAGGCACATCGGGTTTCAATTTGCAAATGACCTCAACGTAATTCATCCGAGCTTATTTTTACAAATATTGTCACAAAAATACAAAAAATGCCGGATTAATACACTTTGTTGGAGGATTTAAAGTTTAAAATTCCCTATAATGCTTGATTTATAGTATTATAATAGCTTTGAAATCCTTTTGGGAAGCGGTGTAGAATACAAATAGATAATGATTAATGATCAATGATTAATTGATAATGATATGTTGCTTATGCTCATTATGGTGTAAAATGATTTAGTAAAACATAGAGATTGTCTCCCAAAGTCAAAAATGGGCGTCATTGCAATGACGAGATAAGATTAATCTTTTGCACTGCATCACGATAATTATAAAGAAATATTTATCAACCTATCTATTTGGACAGGCAGATGAGAACAATCGTTTTTCAAAGGCTATTCGTTTTTTATTCTGAAGCTGTTTGCCCTATAGCAAACCCGACACATCCCAATATCGCTAATCCGGCCAGATACGTAACCAAAGATTGGATCGATGGCATTTGCAAGTTGCCAATGGCTGTGATTAGTTGAGTCAGATTCAAGATGATCGTGTCAATACCTTGTATCAGAATCGTGACCGTGAGGCCGACTACGATACAAAAAGCCATAACGATTTGGGGTAATATCGATGTTCGCGCGGGCAATTGCCGCATGACTTGCTTTGAAAATCCGTCATCAACAATGTCTGTTTGATGGGCTTTAAAAAATGCTTTTAAATCTTTATCGTTCATATCCTGATTTTTGCAAATAAACCGATAATTTTTCTTTTCCTCTCGAAAGGTGTGATTTAACAGTTCCCGATGGGCAATCCATAATGGTTGATATCTTATCCACTGTCAGGTCTTCCATGAAAAATAACAACATAACTGTTCGTTCATCTCCTTTGAGGATATTTAATGCTTTGTCGAAATCAATGCTCCGGTCGCTGTCATGTTCATTGCCGGCTACATGATCGCTGATGCTTTCGGCATCTATATCCTGCTTGGTTTTATGGGCACGAATATAATCATAAAAAGTATTATAGGCAATGCGGTATAGCCACGTGGAGAACTTTGCAGCGGCACGAAATGATCCGATATTCAGCCATGCCTTTACAAAAGTATCCTGAGCCATATCCTTACTCAATTCTTCATCGCCACCTGTCAGGTTAAGGAAGAAACGCCGCATGGGCGACTGGTATGCTTCAACCAATTGATTAAAAGCTTTCCGGTCGCCCAATAGCGCTGCACGCGAAACAAGCGCTAAGTCATTGTCCCTTTTCTGCGTCACCTTGTTTTTTACCGATAAAGTAGATGAGCAAATAGGCAAGTCCAATGAAGAACGGAATAATCCCTAATGAAGCTCCTTGTATTTTTTCCGGTCCGTCTGCAGCTATGTATATAAACAATGATATACCAATGCCCACAGCAATACAGATGATCCCAACATTAAGGGCATTCTTCTTTTTCTTAGGCTGTACAAAAAAATTAGCCGGGAGCTCCTGTCCTTTTTCTAAGGCTTTAGTATATAACTCTGCTTGTAATTTGTTGCGTTTTCTTCTTTCAATCGAAAGAAACCAAATGATTAAAATAACGAGTACTGGCGGAATAAAAAATATTCCAATAATTGCTAATGCACTTTCTATCATGGTTTTAAAATATTAATGAGTATTAATTAATTGATTTTCTTAATTGATGCACCTCCCGAAAGAGATGTGTGATTTGTGACCGCATTGCCTTTATAGCTCAAATGCCCGCCACCTGAACCACTGAAATTGATTTCTTTATCAATTGTTAATTCTGCACTTCCGCCACCCGACATGTTGGCTGAAAGTGTTTGCACGGTCATGTCTATTCCTTTAACCCGTCCTCCGCCTGATGCAGATAGCTTATACGAATCTGTCGAACCGGATAGGTTGATTTCACCGCCACCACTTGTATTGGTTGTTAACTGTTGGCAATTGATAGCCAATAAGGCTTTTCCTCCTCCGCTCATACGTACGTCAGCGTCTTCCGAACTTCCGGATAGCTCCAATCGTCCACCGCCGCTTGTGCGGGCTTTAAGCGATGTGCATTGAAAATTCATTTGGGCTTTTCCGCCGCCACTGAGTTCGACGTTCAGGTTGTCGCATTGCACATCTCCCTCTAAGGAGCAACCGCCCGAACCATTAATGGCCAATTGGTCGGTAATGATGGTGCTGGTGAGCGTGATTCTCGATCCGCCTGATGCGCGTAACTCGTTAAGTTTAGCTACTGTTACGTATGCTTTGACTACTGAATTTTTGAACCGGATGCCTTTTTGCCGTTTAATGGTCAACGTATTTCCCGATAATTCCGTTTCAATGTATTGGTGCAGGTTTTCGTACGTTTCTATCTCAAGCTGATGGGAATTTCCCGGCGTTACGATCAACTCAATTCCATTACTTACACTGATTTTTGTAAAATCGCTTACTGTCCGTTCATTCTTGGTGATCGATCCCGAAGGGGAAACATATTCTCCGCCACCTTCATTGAACGGGATGTGACATCCTGCAGCCAGAAGAATAACACATGTGATTAAAAATACTTTTTTCATGGTGATTGTGATATTTTTTGTTTGTTTTCCTATAAGACGTAAACAAAGATTCATTTGGTTGCAAAAAAAATAATTTTTTTTGTTTGTTATGTGAATTAAAGGTTTTTTGATATTGCAAGAGAATGTTTAACGTCAGTTCGAGATAGGAATCCGAAAGATTTACACCGGATATCTTGATCCGGCGGAATTTCAAATTGCCTGCGGCGAAATCGCAAGTTCAGTTCCGCCAAACGTGAGCTATCAATGCCCAGCGATCATCTTTCAGTGTCCATAAGTCAACTAATAATGTCCAGCAATCATCTGTTGTTGTCCAGGAATCATTTAATGACTTCCAGAAGTTATCTATTGATGCCTAGCAGTCATCTTTCGTCGTCCAGCAACCAACTGTTGATGTCCAGAAGTCGTCTATCGATGGCTAGCAATTATCTGATGTTGTCCAGAAGTTATCTGTCAGTGTCCAAAAACCATCTGTTGATGTCCAGCAGTCATCTAATAATGCCCAGAAGCCATCTTTCGGTATCCAGAAGCCAATTAACAACGCCTAGAAGTCATCTGATGATCGCCAGAAGATGTTTATTTATCTTCAGAGATTATCTTATTTTCTCTATAAGAGCTTTTGGGATCGATATGGGTCATTAATCCTTAAACAAATTGAAATCAAGGCGTCCACCTGTATTTTTAGGCTCTTCAATTAATCCTTCTTGACGGTATTTGCTCCAAAGCCCTTTCCTTTGTAATTCAGTAAATAAGTAATGTTCAATGTCTTCATTGGGAGCTGGCGCTGGCGACAAAACCAATGTTCCATCGGGTGCGATCAAATAATATGTTGGAACCATCCGTACATCGTATTTTTCCAGCACATCGGGATCGTTGCCATAATAAAGGAAATCCCATGCATAATTGTTTTTCTTTCTGAATTCTTTCATGGAGTCAAACTTGTCGTCGGCTGATATGACAACGATTTGCAACCATTTGCCGTGTTCTTTGTGTAATTCTTCCAATAACTCATACTGTCCAAAGCAAGAGTAATTTTGCGTAGTGCAGAACATCAGATATATGTATTTGCCACGATAATGTTCCAATGAAACCAGTACGCTGTCTTGATTGTACAATGAGAAATCAGGAGGAGCGAATCCCCGCAACAATTTGGTAATCTTCTGCCGCATCTGCGTGGCCATTTCCTTGTGTTTCTGTATGGAAGTTTGTAACGACAAAGAGTCCAATATTTTTAAAAGAGCTGTTCTCAAAAACCGGTCAGAATAAAATTCGTCATACACATTTTTCAATATCACCAACTCCAGCAAGCTGTCCCCGGGCACTACGCCATCCTGCGACAAACATTTTTTTAGGTTGGTAAAACTTTGTTGGCTATTGATGATCGGATATATGGCTTCACCTTCTTTTGTGCGTCCAAAATACATAAAGTACTTGTCGTATGTGGTATTGAACAAATCCATATATGCTTCGTTGTCGTAACGGAGAGGCTTTCCTGAAAAGTATAACTGAGATAAACGTTTTACTCCATACAATTGTGCAGCATAATACAGAAGCCCTATGCGGTAGGTTGCATAATCGTTGAAATAAAGATTCGTCGTTTTGGGGAATCCTTTTGCAAAATTGGTAATAATAGAATCAGATCCGGTGGTTCTTTTCATCATCGCGTTGGTGATCACCGTTTCATATACCGGATCGTATTGCTCATCGAAATGGATTACCCGCATATTCAAGTCATCATCAAGATTGATGGTTTGTCCTTTTTCATTTTTCACCGAGAGAAGAGAGAGATAAATCATTATTTCCCTGAAAAATGGGCTGGATGCTTCCTCCGGCGTTTTATCCCTAAGCACAGGCAGAACTATTTCATATGTATAGCCGGGTTCTGCATAAAAACGGGTTTTGTAGACCCCCAGATATAAGTAGATTACTTTTACGTCGTTGCAAGTAAAATTGGCTTTGAAATCTCCGTTTGTAGCAACAGTACATTCGCCAATCTGTTCTTCTGTATTGCTGATAAAATTATCGACTGAAAAAAAAGTTAAGGTACGTCCCGCATATTCAGGCGCATTGCCTGTAATCGTTACTTGCTGTGTCCAAGCGCAAAGTGGGCAAAGTATTAAAAAACAAGTAATAACAATATGCGAAAATTTCATAAAATATCATTCTAAAGGGCAAAGGTCTTTTCATAAAAACCGATTGGGTTTGCCCTTGCGTAAAACAACTTACTGCTGTTTGAGGTATTTCTGAAAATTAATTCCTTTTGGTACAAATTGGGATACATCGCCGCCATATCGCATAATTTCGCGCACTACTGATGAGTTGATGGCTGTGTGTTCGGGAAGTGTCAACATGAAGATGGATTCTACTTCGGGCAGCATGGCTTGGTTGACTTGCGCAATGACTTTTTCATATTCGAAGTCGGAAGAAGTACGCAATCCGCGGAGCATATATTTTGCGCCAACACGTTTACAAAAATCGGTAGTCAGGTCTTCATAATAAAGTGCTTCTACCTTGTCATTTCCGGCAAACAACTCTTGAACCATTTCCAAACGTTGTTCGGCGGGGAAGAGGGCTGTTTTATTCATATTTGATCCGATGCCGATAATAATCTTGTCGAATAAATTCATTGCGCGTAACACAATTGATTCGTGTCCGACAGTGAACGGATCAAATGAACCCGGGAAAACAGCTATATTATTACTCATTTTGATAAATTTTAAAT
>JAVBPN010000187.1:0-10500 GCA_031549585.1 Bacteroidales bacterium | reverse complement strand
GTCTTCCATCAGGTGGTGTTTCAACAGCCGGCTCATCCAAAGCCCTGCTACCAACAAGAAGATGTAACCTGCCGTAAGCGTGAAGATGTATAGTGCTGCATTGGCTATTACTGGCAATGGCAAGTCGAGTATCCACCAGTTGAGGAAGAACAGGACAAAACCAAGGAAAAGGAAAGTGTAAATCCTGTTCCAGGTGATCTTTTCATCCAATATACCTTTGGTTCCCAGGCAGGAAAGAGCAAGAAAAACAACGACAAACAGTTTTGTCCAAAGCAGGTGGGAGTATAAACGCGCCGTTCGCTGGAAATTCAGCAGGATTTTGTCTACTACGCCAATATTGATGCCCCACTCCTGGATGCACTGGTAGCAATACCAGTAGATATGAATGATCCCAAAAAGAATGCTGATGGCCCGCATGAACTCCATTACCTTGGCCAGTCCCCTTAAATCATCCTCGTTTTGCATGGCTTTGAAATATTAAATTCAAAACCACGAAAGTCAGCTTCAAATAATTACATTACAGCGAATTGACGATACGTTTCGTCGTTTGTCGGCCTTTTTCCTCGCCAGCGAGAAAATAAATAAGTAGTTCATATCAAGGATATTTGATTCGATTCCGAATCAAAAAAGTAGTAAGTTTGCAGCCACATGCGGCAGTGTTGGATTATAATAATTGACTCTATAGCGTTTAGTGTGGGTAACTATTTATTGAATTGAAATTTAGTAATTTATAAAAAATATTGTCGCTAAGTTTGTAAAAATAAGTATTATATGCAGTATACGGCTAAATACATTCTTCTAAGGGTAAAATCTCTGATATTCCGCGCTGAAGTGCGAGAATACTCTGATTGGGATTCATCGTCATATTCCATTATTCGTCATTTGTTTCCATCATTACCTATCATTACCCATATAATTCGTTATAGAGCCTAATAATTATTGGGTTTATAGTTTCTGCCAAACAACTGCCGCATGTTTTATAGTGAAATTCTGAAATATATTTTTAGAATTCCGACAGAATCAGGTTAAGAAAAATCACAGATAGAAGTGGTGTCGATTCACGCTTAAATTTATTATTATTGCATTTTAGATTCACCAAAAGGTTGAAGAATTTTATATCTGCATCATTGAAGATTGACGATTATATTTACAAATGAATAAAACAAAACATACAGTATTTCAAAATTTGCAAAAGAAAATAATTTGTAAATTATATGGGGGGCTTTATTTGTGCTTTTTGTCTTCTGTAACATTAGCTAACAACAACCTATACACATTCCAATTCAAACCTATTTCTATCTCAAGGAACTTGCCGTCGAAAGAAGTTCGTCATCTTTATCAGGATAAGGAAGGTTATATTTGGATTCCTACATACAATGGGTTAGTCCGGTATGATGGGTATTCGGCCATTACATATCAGTCTAATGGTCTCAACGGGCAACATCCACTAGACAATTACGTGAATATGGTTGCAGAGGACAACGAAAATAATTTATGGATTGGTGCCCACGACGGACTTTATGTGTTAAACAAGAGGACAGATGAAATAAAAAGAATTGAATCTACGGCGATTCAGGGAAACAATATAGGCGGGTTGGTCTGTTCTCGCAATGGCGATATTTGGGTAGGGGCAAGAAATGGGCTTTTTTGTCGTAAAGCCGGTAATACCACTTTTGATCTTATTTTGAACATATCCCCAACATGGATGATTGAAGATCGGAAAGGACATATCTGGATAGGCAGCGGGGGAAATGGTTTACACCGTTATGACCCATATGAGGCTCGTTTCTACTCTTACCCTAAAATGAATCCGGCGAATTCTGCTCATTATATATTTCAAGATGAGGATGATCATATATGGGTAGGTACATGGCGTTACGGATTAGTTAAACTAAAAAATGCTTACGATCTCGAAAATTGTTCATATCAGACTTTTGTTCATCGTGAAGAAAACGAACAGTCATTACTTGATAATATCATTTATTGTATTGCACAAGACAGAGATACTAAAAAGATTTGGATTGGTTCACGTAGCGGGCTTAGCATCATGGAGAGTGAAGAAAATGAGGGAGCGTTTACCAATTTCGTTCCGGGCGATCAAGCTTACAACCTGCCTTTTAACGAAGTCAATTCACTTTTATACACTAACGATGGATTGATGTGGCTCGGCATGTTGGGAGGAGGTGTTTGTACGATCCATACAAGGAAAACAAGTATCGGCTACGACCCATTGCAAAGTCTGCACAAGTATTATCCTACAAGTTCCGTACGTAGTGTTTTTCAGGATAATAATGGTAAAATTTGGATGGGCATTACAGGTTTTGGGTTGGTATGCTACGACAGGGAAAAACAATTAATGGTACCTTACAAAGAGCATCCGGCATTAAAACATTTGAACTATACATCCACAGTGAATGATATTATTGATCGTAAAAAGACCGGAGAATTATGTTTTGCAACTTATGATGACGGGATATGGTTTTATAATGAAAAGTCAGGAAAAGTAAATGTATTGAATTCTTATGCAAAACTTCCGGATATATTAATTAATTCTTTGTTGGATGATTCGAAAGGAAATTTGTGGATAGGAACACGTACAGGGTTGTATGTACTTTCCCCGGATGATCAACTGTGCTCTTTGGATGAATTAATGTCTTCGCCGGACAGTTTATTGCAGCGTACGCCTATATCAAAAATAATAGCAGATAATAGCGGCTATATATGGGTGGTTACTGATAATAATGGTATATGGCGCATAGATGTATCCGAAAAACCATTTAAGATAAGATTATATCACCCATCGGAAAATAATCTTTCAACAACACAAATAGCAAGCATTTGCATGGATGGTTATCATCGGCTCTGGGTTGGGACAACAGCTAATGGGTTGAAATTATTCAACAAGGAAAAGGATTGTTTTGAATCGGTTTTGAGCGATTTTTTTTCAAACGAAGGCATGGTTTCTAATATATTGGAAGATGATAAACATACTTTATGGGTGACATCCAATTCCGGGTTATTCCATATAGACATGCCTGAAAACGGAAAAGGTGCAAATGTGCACATTTATACAGCTAACGATGGATTGCAGGGTGATGGTTTCAGCCGCAATGCTTGTTTTAAGGGTTTGGGTGGAGAACTATTTTTTGGCGGTTATCAGGGACTAAATTATTTTTTCCCCGACAAGATATATCAAGACACATTAACTTCACCGGTTGTGATAACGGATATAAAAATCCATAATACATCCTTGCGCAACCTGCCTTCCGAACAGCAGGATAAAATTGCCGGTAACGTGGCTGTGGATTATGTCCGTGATATTGTATTATCGTACCTTGAGAATAACTTCAGTATTGATTTTGCCATATTGAATTACATCAGCCCAGATATAAACCGTTATGCATATTGGTTGAAAGGTTACGATAAGGATTGGATTTCGACTAATGCGGAACGGCATTTCGCCTATTACAACAATCTGCCGGCCGGTACCTATACATTTTATGTAAAGGGTGCCAGTCCCAATGGCATTTGGTCATCTGAAATAAAAAGCCTGCAAATAACGATACTTCCTGCACCGTGGGTTTCATGGTGGGCTTATTGTATTTATATGCTGCTGGTTATGCTCATAACATGGGTGGTAATACGAATTATTCGCAACCGCATCCAAATGAAACATGCCATCAATATTGCAAAGATTGAACGCCAGAAGATCGAAGAAATCAATCATGCCAAACTGCAGTTCTTTACTGATATTACACATGAACTACTGACGCCATTATCCATTATCTCGGCCTCGGTGGATGAACTGAAACAGGAACACCCGACCAATTCGCGAGTATACAATGTAATACATGAAAACACAGCAAGATTGATCCGTCTGATCCAGCAGATACTGGAATTCCGGAAAGTTGAAAACCGGAAATTACAATTGAAAGTTTCTCCTGGTAATATCAGTCGTTTCCTGCAAAAATCGGTTCTTGCATTTACTCCTTTGGTGAAAAGGAAAAAACTTTCTTTTTGTTTTGATATGTCAGAAGAATATTCGGGCTACTTCGATGTTGACAAACTTGACAAAATCATGTATAACCTGCTATCGAACGCTGCTAAATATTCCCTCGAAGGCGGAACTATAACCGTAACCCAAACATACGATACCGATACAGGCATTTATACATTCGCAATCAATAACACTGGCGAACTGATCCCGAATGAGAAGCTGAAACATCTGTTTGAACGTTTCTACGAAGGTGAATACCGGAAGTTTCATACCATTGGTACAGGTATCGGGCTTTCTCTCACACGAGACCTGGTTTTGGCTCATCACGGCACAATACAGGCATTCAGTAGCAAGGAGCAAGGCAATACTTTTGTAGTAGATATTCCGGTAACACGCCCGGCGTTCAAAGCGGAAGAAATAGATGAAGAGATTGACAACACAGATTATGATATTCCTTCGATAGAAGAAGACATCCAAGAAGAAGAGGTTATTACGGAGGAAACTAAGTTGGGATTGCCGTTGATCCTGTTGGTGGAAGATAATGAAGACTTGCTGACTTTAATGCTGCGCCTGGCAAAAAGAAAATACAACGTCGTGACAGCGCAGAACGGAAGGGAAGCGCTTGAAGTGATCGAAAAAAAAGATGTGGACATCATCGTGTCAGACATCATGATGCCCGAAATGGATGGCGTAGAATTATGCCATCATGTGAAAACGACCTTCGAAACCTGCCATATCCCATTGATCCTGCTAACCGCAAAAACAAGTGATGAAGACCGCATAACCGGTTACGAATCGGGTGCCGACGGTTATATTAGCAAGCCGGTACGGTTATCGGTGTTATTTGCCAAGATCGACAATTTGCTGAAAAAACAGAAACGGTTGGGTGTTGATTTCCGTAAACAGTTGGTTTTCGAGGCTAAAGATTTGAACTACACTTCGATGGATGAAAAATTCATTCAAAAGGCTGTAGATTGTGTAAATGCACATCTGGATGATATCCATTTCGAACACGCTCAATTTATGACAGAAATGGGCATGGCGCGAACCACACTGGCCGACAAACTGAAATTACTCACCGGGCTTACTCCTTCAGGATTTATCAATAATGTCCGTTTGCAAGCCGCCATCCGCTTAATCGATGACAAAAAGAAAATACGGATGTCTGATCTCGCCTATGCAGTTGGGTTCAACGATCCTAAATACTTCAGTTCCTGTTTCAAAAAGAAATTTGGAATGACACCTACCGAATATATGGAAAAATACGATAACTGAGATAGCAAAACTCCTACTTTTTCTTATAGCTGTTTATTACCAGAAAAGATCCAACGGTAATAGTCAGCTCTTTTCCGGTAATAATTCTCCCTCATAACCATTTACTTACCTTACTTTTGCTGGAAAAGAACTTGCATACATCTATGATGTGGGTAATGAGATTTAAAAAGTTTTATACACAATAAATAAATGCCTATGTTACAAACAATAATATGTAAAAATGATCTCTGTTGATTTAATATGCAGAGGATTGAGAATAATTGAAAGAAAAATTTAATTTAATTAACACATATATGAATATAAGGTTTGGTTTGTTTGGTTTTATTAATCATGATGTACTACGAAAAACATTTTTATTAATAAGTACATTCATGTGTGCAATAACCGTGTTTGCACAGGGAGAAATTAAAATATTGGGAACTGTGACCGATGATGCCGGCGCCCCAATGCCGGGGGTAAATGTGCTGGTGAAAGGGACAATGAACGGGGTTGTAACAGACGTTGATGGAAAATATTCGATCAATGTTCACAATGATGCTGTTTTAGTATTTTCATTTATTGGCTACGTTACATATGAGCAATCTGTTGGCAATCAAACGGCACTTGATGTCAAGATGAGTGAAGACACCCAGCAAATTGAAGAAGTGGTAGTACTCGGTTATGGAACACAAAAGAAAGTTACATTAACAGGGTCGATATCTTCTATTAACACAAATGAATTACTAAAAGCACCTGTTCCGAACATTGGACATGCTTTAGCCGGAAACTTACCCGGTCTATCAGCAATTCAGTACTCTGGACAACCGGGGGCAGATGATCCTACCATTTTTATTAGGGGCATAGGCTCATTGGACGCTACTCGGGCAGCCCCACTTTTCATGGTAGATGGGGTTGAACGTTCGTTTTTCCGATTAGATCCTAATGAAATAGAAAATATTACAGTACTTAAAGATGCGTCTGCCACAGCTGTATTCGGTGTAAGAGGCGCTAACGGAGTAATTTTAGTCACAACCAAACGTGGCCAGGTAGGAAAACCTAAAATTTCCGTTTCCACGTCGGCAGGTATCCAGCGCCCCCTCCGGGTATTGGATTACGCTGGCAGCTACGACTATGCCCTCATGTACAATGAAGCACAAAGGAATGATGGAATTAAAGAAGAGGATCTCGTTTTTAAGCCACAAATAATAGAAGCATTCCGCACTAACTCCGATCCTCTTTTATATCCAAACACTGACTGGATGGATATGATCATGAAGCCTGCAGCGTTTCAATCACAACATAACATCAACATATCAGGGGGAACAGATCAGGTAAGATTCTTTACTTCCATCGGTGTCATTACACAAGATGGCATTTTCAGGTCGTTTGATGAAGGCTATAATGCGAACTTCACATATAACCGGTATAACTATCGTGCGAATCTTGATATAGATGTAACACCAACAACGTTGATGAAAATCAACTTAGGCGGTCGAGTTGAAGACACACATGAACCGAACTATAAAGGCAACTCTTTGAGCGATTTTTATAGTGCATTAACGCTTTCCTTGCCTTTTGCAGGCGTTGGCCTTTATGATGGCAAATGGGTAAGAGCTCATCCCGAGAATGTGCCTTTTCCTGAAGGTCCCCTAGAAAATGGCGATATGTTTGAAACATATTACGGGAGAGGATTCAATTCACGGATTAGGAACGAAATAAACCTGGACTTGTCATTAACGCAAAAATTGGATGTTATCACCAAAGGCTTATCATTCACAGTAAAAGGCTCCTACAACAGTTCCTACACACATAGGAAATATCGCACTAAATCAATGCCGTATTATACCGCGCACCGTGATGAATCCGGACAGTTATTCTTTCGTAAAAGAAGGGAAGAAACAGTTTTTGGCTTTTCGGAATCCATGGGAAAAACAAGAGACTGGTATTTGGAAGGCAGTTTTAATTATGCCCGTAGTTTTGGCAAGCACAACGTATCAGCCTTAGCGTTATATAATCAATGGCGTGATCCGTATCCCGACGCTAACAAATACAACTATCCGAACATACCACGTGGATATGTGGGATTAGTAGGACGTGTAACGTACGATTTCAGCATGCGGTATATGTTGGATTTCAATGTAGGGTATAATGGGTCGGAAAACTTTGCTCCCGGAAAGCGTTATGGCTTATTCCCGGCTTTATCAGGAGGCTGGATCATTTCTGAAGAAAGTTTCATGCAAGATGTAACTTTCATTGACTACTTGAAACTTCGTGCTTCTTATGGAATAGTGGGTAATGATATAAGTTCAAAGTCCCGGTTTTTCTATTTACCTGATTCCTATAATCCAAATGCCGGTGGTTATAACTTTGGAACAAATATTTCTGCCAACCAACCATTTGCAGTTGAACAACAGTTGGGTAACAAAGAGGTATCCTGGGAAAAAGCACGAAAACAGAATTACGGGGTTGATTTTTCGGTTTTGGGCTCACGACTGTCAGGGTCCTTTGACTATTTTATCGAAAAACGAAATGATATCCTGACAACACGCAATACGGTTCCTGCTTTTATTGCTGTTTCCATGCCGGTTGTCAATATCGGGAAGGTCGAAAATAAAGGATTTGAAGCTGTATTGAAATGGAATCATAAAATACGGGAATTCAGGTATTTTATAAGCGCTAATGTTTCTTTTGCCAAAAATACAGTTGTATATAAAGATGAAATACCTCACAAATACGACTGGAGATACGAAACAGGGAAGCCGGTGGGACAGCAATTCGGCTATATATTTGATGGCTTTGCCACCGAAGCGGAATTGGCAAGCGGCAAGCTACCTGACCAAAAGCTGGATTTACACCCCGGCGATTCCAGGTACAGGGATCTGAATAATGATGAAGTGATTGATGACAATGATATTGCAGCAATCGGGTATCCCAAATATCCGCAATTGGCGGGGGGAGTTAGTCTGGGATTCGAATACAAGAATTTCGATTTCAGTATGATGTGGGCCGGAGCATCCAGGGTATCCCGATTTATTTCTGATGCCTTGCGTGTCCCTTTTGGGATTACAAAACAACGTTCGGTTTTGAAGTACATGATAGATGATCACTGGACCCCGGAAACAGCAGCAACGGCAAAAACGCCGCGCCTTTCCTTCAATCATTTAGATAACAATTACCTGCAAAACTCCACTTTATGGTTAAAGGACGCATCATATTTACGCCTGAAAAACCTGCAGATTGGATACACTTTCCGTGGAGGCTGGCTGCAAAAGGCCCATATTGAAAACATGCGACTGTTTGCTACCGGGGAAAACCTGATCACTTTGGACAAATTGAAAATATCTGATCCGGAGGCAACCGATGGCGGAAGCTTCAATTATCCCTTGATGATGGTTATTAACTTGGGATTAAGCATTACATTTTAATGGTTAAAAATATAGATTATGATACTGAACAATTTAAAAAATATAGGACTCTTTCTTATTTTGTCCACTTTTGTTTTATCCTGCCAGGAGTTGAAGTTTGGAGATGACTTTTTAGAAAAGCCACCTGCCGGTGATTTGAATATTGATGACATTTATTCAAATGCAGACTATGCGCGTAGAGCTTTGTGGGCAGCTTATGAAACACTTCCTTACGGGCTGAATACCAATAGTCGCACAAAATTGGGATATGATATCCTGGAATGTATCACCGACCTGAACCATTCGAACCTGGGATGGGCAGGTTGTGGTTCTGTCATATATTATGGCGGAACATATACATCCCAGACCGAAAACAGCAGTGGCGGAACAAAATACAGCTATCTGGGTAATGCCGGGGAAAGAAACTGGCAAGGGATTCGGCGTGCCTATCTATTCATAGCGAATGTCGATCGCGTACCAGATATGTCGGATGCGGAAAAGACACGTTTGAAATCAGAAGCCAAAGTTATCATTGCAATTCATTATAGTGACATGTTCCGTCATTTCGGAGGGCTTCCCTGGATAGATCATTCCTTTACACCTACAGAAGACTTCGAGAAAGAAAGGGAAACTGCATTGCAAACACTGAACAACATTGTAGACCTTCTGGATGATGCCGCTAAAAATCTGCCGTGGGTTCTGCCAGCTGATGAAGTGACAAATTGGGATGGGCGGATGACAAAAGCAGCAGCGCTGGGATTAAAGGCAAGAATACTGTTATTCGGAGCAAGCCCGTTATTTAATAACGCATCGCCTTATTTGGCAGGTGAAGCATCGGATAAGCATTTAACGTGGTATGGAAGCTATATGCCCGAATTGTGGGAAAGGGCACGTGCAGCCCATGAAGAATTTTTCCGCGAAATGGCAAATAACGGAGGATATGATTTGGTTTCACAAGGCGCTGATTATAGGCAAATCTGGAGATCTGCCTATTTCGACCGCAATAATGGAGAAACAATCGTTTCGACAAGAGTTCGTTATACAGCTCCTGATTTCTGGGACGGCGGTTATTATTTCATGCAGTCCGCGGGTGATTACGGAACAACCGGTCCTACGCAGGAGTTGGTTGACATGTTTCCTATGGTAAGCGGTTTATCCATCCATGATGATCCAGGCTACGACCCTAAACATCCGTATAATGACCGCGATCCCCGTTTGTTCGAAACCTTGGTGGTTAATGGCGACAAGTATTACAACAGGAAAGCCGAAATATATGTCGGCGGCAGGGATAACCAATCAAATGCTGCATACGGACCATGGAAAACCGGCTATCGTTTACGTAAATTTCTTTTGGATGGCGGAGGTGCAACTCAATATGAATGGCCTGCGGAATTAACAGGGAAAGTGGTTCATTGGCCATACTTGCGATTGCCGGAACTATACATTGGGTATGCTGAAGCCATTTGTCAGGCAAACGGCGACATGAACCTGGCTTATCAGTACGTAGATGCAATACGGTTAAGGGTCGGAGTTGGCGGTTTGAAAAAGGGGCTCACCGGAAATGACTTTATTGATGCTATCCTGACGGAACGTGCAGTAGAACTTGCTTTTGAGGAAGTAAGGTGGTTCGATATGGTACGTTACAAAAGGGAAGATATCTTTAAAAAACAACTGCACATGGTTGAACTGACCAAAGTAAACCAGACAGATACCAACCCTACGGAATTCAATTATAACTATAAAGAAATAAATACGCGTTATTGGGCTCGTGATTTTTCTCCCAAATGGTATTTAAGCGCTTTCCCGAGCAATGAAATAAATAAGCAATATGGACTTATTCAAAAT